>NZ_JAMYOZ010000016.1:0-128365 GCF_040320095.1 Mesorhizobium sp. M0800 | reverse complement strand
TGGCGCCACATCGGCCACCTCGTTGAAACGATCGAGGCAACCGAATGCAACAACTACTTCGCAAACGCCGGCTACGCTTCCATCAAAACGTGAAAGGCTCTAGACCGGTGAGCTCGCGGCCATCAACGGCGCTCCTTCAATTCAAATGACTCTATGGATCAACCGTTTGGTTTTGCTTGCCGGCCCGAACGGCATTAAGCAGTCGCCGCAGTCGATCCCTCACCCGAATTCATCGCGGCCTCCGGAAATGCACAGCCTCAAGCGGTTCATCCCCGCCTCTTTCGTCGTCCTGTGGGCGACCGGCTTCATCGGCGCGCGCTATGCCATGCCGTGGGCGGAGCCCTTTACGTTCCTGGCCGCGCGCTTTGTCCTGGCCGCAATCCTGCTTGTCGCTTTGATGGCCGCACTTGGTTCGAGCCGCGCCACCCGCGATGAGGCGCTGCACGCGACCGGTGCCGGCATCCTGATGCATGGCATCTATCTCGGCGGCGTGTTCTGGGCAATCCACCGGGGCATGCCCGCCGGACTTTCAGCCCTGATCGTCGGCCTGCAGCCGCTGATCACGGCAGTGCTCGCCGGCCGGCTTCTCGGCGAGGCCATCCTGCCGCGCCACTGGGCCGGTCTCGGCCTCGGGTTGATCGGCGTGGTGATCGTGCTCTGGCCGAAGCTCGGCGCGCTCGGCGGCGGCGTGACGGCCGAGACACTGGGCGCCTCGCTGGTCTCGGTACTCGGCATGAGCGCCGGCACCATCTGGCAGAAGCGCTTTGCTTCCGGCGGCGATCTGGTGGCTGCCACGTTCTGGCAATATGTCGGCGGCGCATCGGTGATGGCTCTGGCCTCGCTCGCCTTCGAGACCCGAACGGTCCTCGTCAACGGCGAACTGATCTTCGCCATGGCCTGGCTCGTGCTGGTGCTGTCGATCGGCGCCATCTTCCTGTTGATGGTGATGATCCGCGACGGCGAAATGCCGAAGGTCGCCTCGCTGTTTTACCTCGTCCCGGCTGTCACCGCGGTCATCGCCTGGGCATTGTTCGGTGAGCACTTGAGCCCGCTCCAGATCGCCGGCATGGCGATCGCGACGCTCGGCGTCGGGCTGGCGACGGCTCAGCCGCCGACGCGGGCACGCGCCTCTAAATAGCGGCTGATCGCGGCGTTGAGCTCGCCACCGAGGATGAAGATCGCTGAGACGATATAGAGGAAGACGACGGCGATCATGATCGAGGCGAGGCCGGCATAGGTCGTCACATAGGACGAGAAATGATCGAGATAGGCGGCGAAGATGGTCGACCCGATGAGCCAGCCGACCAGCGTGAAGATGATGCCAGGCACGATCGAAACGAAGCGGCGCTTGCCGGCCGGCAACCAGAAATGCACGGCGAACAGGCCGCCGATGATGACTACCGAGGCGATGACGTAACGCCACAGGGTGATCGTGCCCATATAGGGTTTTATCCATTCGAAATGCGACTCGGCCAGCCGTGCCAGCAATGGCGCGAAGACCAGCAGCACGCTGATGGCCAAAAACCCGGCCGTCGCGATCAGCACGAAGATGATGCTCTGCACCCGCCGGTAGATGATGCCGCGCGTTTCCGAGACACGATAGGCCCGGTTGAGCGAGGTGCGCAGCGCCTCGATGCCGTTCGAGGCGAAATATCCGGCAAGCACGATACCGTAGGTCAACAGGTCACTGCGCCGGACGGTAAGCACGTTGAGCACCTCGCGCGCGATCGGTTTGGCGATCTGCTCGGGCCATGTGTCGAACACAAGGTGCACGGCGGTGTCGGCGAAAGCCTGCGCGCCGAAAAAACTCGCCAGCGTCGTGGCGAAGATCAGGAAAGGAAAAAGCGCCATCAGCGCGGTGATCGCCAGATGGCTGGCCATTGCCCAGCCGTCGTCGGTGTTGAAATGGCCGAGCGCGTCGTAGAGGACGCGTTTGAGGGCTACGATCTTCCGCAACAAGAACCGCGTTCCCTTCGATTGTCCCGACGCCGCGAATATGGGAAGGGTTTGCGGTAAATGACAACCCTAGGTCAAACCACCATTCCTCCCGGTGAAGAGTTGCGCACCATCATTGTCACAGGTGCCTCTTCCGGTATAGGCGCCTATTGCGCCCATGCTCTTAAGAAGGAAGGCTGGCGGGTGTTCGCGACGGCCCGAAGGCCTGAAGATATCGCTGCGCTCGAGGCCGACGGCATCGAGGCCTTTTATCTGGACTACACCGAGCCCGGATCGATCGAGGCGCTGGTGGCGTCGGTGCTGGAACGGACCGGCGGCCGGCTCGATGCGCTCTTCAACAATGGCGCCTACGGACAGCCCGGCGCCGTCGAGGACCTGCCGGTCGAGGCTTTACGGCAGCAGTTCGAGGCCAATGTCTTTGGCTGGCATGACCTCACTCGCCGTGTCGTACCGGTGATGCGCCGCCAAGGCCATGGTCGTCTCGTTCATTGCTCGTCGATCCTCGGCCTGGCGCCGGTGCCTTTTCGCGGCGCCTACTCGGCATCGAAGCACGCTATCGAAGGGCTGATGCTGTCCCTCTACCAAGAACTCCTCGGCAGCGGAATCCATGTTTCGCTGATCGAGCCCGGGCCGGTGAAATCGAAGATCGCCAGCAACAGCCTTGCGTGGTTCCTGGCGAATATCGATCACGAGAAGTCCGTTCATCGCCTCGCCTATGCGGCGCAACTCAAACGGCTGCGGGCCGGCGGCAGCACATCGCGGCTGAAGCCCGGGCCGGAGGTGGTTTATGCCGCCTTGCACCATGCGCTTCTGTCGCGGCGCCCACGCCCGCATTATGTGGTAACAGTGCCGGCCAGGATCGGCGCGATCCTTAAACGCATCCTGCCGTCATCGGTACTCTACCGTCTGCTCGCCAAACGCGCCTGAACGCAATCCAACCTGGAACACACCATGGCAACCGTCTTCAACATCCTCGCCGTTCTCGTCATGGTCGCCGTGGTGATCGTGCTGATCCGCGGCCTCATCAACATGATGCGCGGCGGCTCCAGCATGACCTCCAACAAGCTGATGCAGACGCGCGTGCTGTTGCAGTTCGTGGCCTTGGTGCTGATCATGCTGGCGGTGTATTTCACTCGTAAGTGACGCAGCAGCCACCAGCCGGGAGGTAACCCGTGGTCAAGCTCAACAAGATCTACACCCGCACTGGCGACGATGGCACCACAGGCCTCGGCTCTGGCGAGCGGCGGCTGAAATCCGACCTTCGCATCGACGCCTACGGCACGGTCGACGAGGCCAATGCCTGCATCGGCATGGCCCGCATTCATACCGCGGCAGTAAATCCGGCGATCGATGCGATGCTCGGCCGCATCCAGAACGACCTTTTCGACCTCGGCGCCGATCTGGCAGTCCTCGATAATGGCAAGCCGGTCGACTGCGAGCCGTTGCGCATCATCGCCTCGCAGACCGACCGCATCGAACAGGATATCGATCTCCTCAACAAGGACCTTGAGCCGCTCAAATCCTTCGTGCTCAACGGCGGTACGCCGGCAGCGGCTGCCCTTCACCTCGCCCGCACGGTGGCCCGCCGCGCCGAGCGCATCATGGTGGCGCTGTCGCAAGACCCGGACGAGCACGTCAACCGCGAGGCGATAAGATACATCAACCGTGTCTCGGACTTTCTGTTCGTCGCCGCACGCGCGGTCAATGACAATGGAAATGCCGACGTGCTATGGGTTCCCGGCAAGAACCGCTGAATCCGCCGGAAGCGGGAGAGGGCCTATGTTCATCCCGCTTTACGACACCAACCGGCTGCGGCACATCAAGCTGCAATATGTGACGATCAGCCTGATCGCGCTCAACGTGCTGATCTACTTTGTCACCACACTGGGCGGCGAGGATTTCGCCAACGCCGCGGTGCTGGGCCTCGGTTTCATCCCGTCGGTTGTGCATGACAGCGTCGAGCTCGCTCCGCAATTTGTCGTCATTCCGGAGAGCCTGAGCTATGTGACCTATTCCTTCCTGCACGCGGATATCTTCCACCTCGGCGGCAACATGCTGTTCCTGTGGGTGTTCGGCGACAATGTCGAGGATGCACTCGGCCATGTCCGCTACCTCGTCTTCTACCTGCTTTGCGCCATCGCCGGCGCTTTCTTCCAGGGTCTGGTTGCCTGGGATTCGCCGGTGCCGCTGATTGGCGCGTCGGGCGCCATCGCCGGTGTGGTCGCCGCCTACCTGATCCTTTATCCGCGGGTGAAGGTATGGGTGCTGGTCTTCGCGCGCATCCCGTTGCGCATCCCGGCCTTCATCCCGCTGATCCTGTGGATCCTGTTCCAGATCTTCATGTTCGCCCAGGGGGGCGAGGATCAGGTTTCCTGGGCCTGCCATATCGGCGGCATCATCGCTGGAGCCGTGCTGGTGCTTGTCTTGCGCAGCCGCGGCGTACCGCTACTCGCCGGCGCAGACGAGGAGCCGGCCGTGGTCGCCGGTCCGGTGCCCGTAGCCGTGGAGCCGGCGCCAAGCGACCCACAACCTGCGCAGCCGGCGCCGCGCTGGGGCCGGGGGACCGTTTCCGGTCCGGACTGAACCGATTTGAGTGCTTCGCCGGAGGATCCGAGTGCGCCCCGGATATTGACGCGCGGGGTCGCCGCAACTACGGAAGCGCCACCCTACTGGCGTGGCGAAGACCAGAATTCCGTCCGGAATGTCGGCTTTCGACAACTCTGAAGAGGTGCACGCTGCTATAGCGCGCCCGACGAGCGTGAAGAGACTATCGTGAAAGAGGTGACAGGCAAATGAAGATCCTTGTGCCCGTGAAGCGGGTTGTGGATGCGAACGTCAAGGTCCGGGTTAAGGCGGACGGTTCGGCGGTGGAACTCGCCAACGTCAAGATGGCGATGAACCCGTTCGACGAGATCGCGGTCGAAGAGGCGATCCGGCTGAAGGAAGCTGGCAAGGCCGAAGAGATCATCGTCGTGTCGATCGGGCCGCAGCAGGCACAGGAGACCTTGCGCACGGCGCTCGCCATGGGCGCCGACCGCGCCATCCTGGTCAAGACCGACGAGCAGACTGAGCCGCTGGGCGTCGCCAAGGTGCTGAAGGGCGTCGTCGAGGCAGAACAGCCCGGCCTTGTCATTCTCGGCAAGCAGGCGATCGACGACGATTCCAACCAGACCGGCCAGATGCTGGCCGCACTTCTCGGCTGGGCGCAGGGCACCTTCGCCTCCAAGATCGTGCTCGACGGTGACAAAGCCACGGTGACGCGCGAGGTCGATGGCGGCCTGCAGACGCTGGAACTGAAGATGCCGGCGATCGTCACGGCCGATTTGCGGCTGAACCAGCCACGCTACGCGTCTCTGCCCAACATCATGAAGGCCAAGAAGAAGCCGCTCGACGAGAAGAGCCCTGCCGATTACGGCGCCGACGTCAAGCCGCGGCTTAAAGTGATCAAGACCGAGGAGCCGGGCGGCCGCAAGGCGGGCGTCAAGGTCAAGAGCGTCGCCGAACTGGTAGACAAGCTGAAAAACGAAGCCGGCGTGCTGTAAGGCCAGGAAGGGATAAAAAATGACAATTCTTCTGATTGCCGAACACGACAACGCTGCGCTTTCCGACCAGACCGCCAAGGCGCTTTCGGCGGCGCTGCAGATCGGTTCGGACGTGCATGTGCTGGTTGCCGGCAAAGGTGCCAAGCCGGCAGCGGACGCCGCCGCCAAGCTCAAGGGCGTCACTAAGGTGCTGCTCGCCGACGCCGACGAACTGACCGAGCGTCTCGCCGAACCGCTGGCGGCACTCGTCGTTTCGCTTGCTGAGCCATACGAGACGATCATCGCGCCGGCGACCTCGTCGGGCAAGAACGTCGCGCCCCGCGTGGCGGCGCTGCTCGATGTCGCCCAGATATCTGAAATCATCGAAGTCGTGTCGCCCGACACCTTCAAGCGGCCGATCTATGCCGGCAACGCCATCCAGACGGTGCAGTCCAGTGACGCCAAGAAGGTCATCACGGTGCGTACCGCTTCCTTCCAGGCAGCGCCCGAGGGCGGTTCCGCGCCGGTCGAGACGGTCCAGGCGGCGGCCAATCCCGGCCTGTCGAGCTTTGTCGAGAACAAGCTCTCCGAGACCGACCGTCCAGAGCTGACCTCGGCCAAGATCATCATCTCGGGCGGCCGTGCGCTGGGCTCCTCCGAGAAGTTCCAGGAGGTCATCCTGCCGGTCGCCGACAAGCTCGGTGCGGCGGTTGGCGCATCTCGCGCCGCCGTCGATGCCGGCTATGCGCCGAACGACTGGCAGGTCGGCCAGACCGGCAAGGTGGTAGCGCCCGACCTTTATATTGCCGTCGGCATCTCCGGTGCCATCCAGCACCTTGCCGGCATGAAGGATTCGAAGGTAATCGTTGCCATCAACAAGGACGAGGAAGCGCCGATCTTCCAGGTCGCCGACTACGGTCTCGTCGGCGATCTCTTCGTCATTCTGCCGGAACTGCAAAAGGCGCTTTGACGCCTTCTGCCAAAGCGTATTAAATTCTGAGGGGTGGGGTAGACGAAGTCGCCCCGCCCTTTTAGTTTGCACTGCACAAAAAACGGGCCGCAAAGGCCTCGACGGGATCGGGTAATGAGCAAGATCGAGACGATCGGCATCATCGGCGCGGGCCAGATGGGTGGCGGCATCGCCCATGTGTCGGCGCTGGCGGGCTATAAGGTGCTGGTTTACGATATTTCGCCCGACCGCATCGAAAAGGGCATCGCTACGGTCAGCGGCAACATGGCCCGTCAGGTCGGCTCCGGCAAACTTGAGGAAAAGCTGCGCAACGAGGCGATGGCGCGCATTTCCGCGGCACCGGCCATGGCCGACCTTGCGGGCGCCGACCTGGTGATCGAAGCAGCGACCGAGGACGAGACGGTCAAGCGCAAGATCTATGCCCAGCTCTGCCCGCAGCTCAACCCCGAGGCCATCCTGGCGACGAACACGTCATCGATCTCGATCACACGGCTGGCTTCGCAGACCGACCGGCCGGAACGCTTCATCGGCATACATTTCATGAATCCGGTTCCGGTGATGAAGCTGGTCGAACTGGTGCGCGGCATCGCCACCGAGGACCAGACCTTCGAGGCGGCAAAAACCTATGTGAAGCAGCTCGACAAGACGATCACCGTCTCGGAGGATTTCCCGGCCTTCATCGTCAACCGCATCCTGCTGCCGATGATCAACGAGGCGATCTACACGCTCTATGAAGGTGTCGGCTCGGTCGACGCCATCGATACCGCCATGAAGCTCGGCGCCAACCATCCGATGGGGCCGCTGCAGCTTGCCGATTTCATCGGGCTCGATACCTGCCTGTCGATCATGCAGGTGCTGCATGACGGGCTGTCGGATTCGAAATACCGCCCCTGCCCGCTGCTGGTCAAATATGTCGAGGCCGGCTGGCTCGGCCGCAAGACCGGGCGCGGCTTCTACGACTATCGCGGCGAGCATCCCGTTCCGACACGCTGATCGCCTCGCTACCAGCGCACGAAAAGTCGTCCGCCGAGCGCCCCGAGCACGGCAAGGATGGCGACCGCGATCGTATACCAGGTGCCGACGAAAAGCGGCGAATCGTCGAAGCAATGCGCCGCATAGAAGGTCGCCGCCAGCCCGCCGGCAAGCAGGCCCGCGGCCGCACCGGCAAGCACCGGCCTTGTCGGCGCGCCATGGCGCAGCACCGCGAGAAAGACGGCAAGCGGGCCGATCCCGATCAACGGAATGAAGGTCAGGCAGATGACCATGTTCGTGCCGACCAGGCGCGTGCCCCAGTCGGACGCAGGCACGGCGAAGAGTTCGAGAATCACAGCCACAATCACCAGCAGCGGCGCGGCGACCATCCAGCTCACCGCCCGGCCGGTCGATGCACCGGGCGTCGACAGCCCACGCACCAGGACAAAGGCGCTGGCGGCAAGAGCAATCGTGAAGACGAATTTGGACAGGAACCGCATCGTGTGCATGGCGATCGCAATGTCGGGGCGCGGGCCGATCGTCAGCCAGAAAACCGCGGCCGCGATCACGATGGCCGCGCCGGCGGCAAGCCACCAGGCGGTGCCTAGCGGCAGCGCCTTGCTGCGGGCATCGGCGTCGAGCGCCTTGATGAAATCTTCGGTCCTCATGTTATTCCCGCCCCGCCCTGAACCGTTTGGCAATGGCGGCAAGCCCGCGGTGCAGTGACACCCGCACAGCCGTCTCGCTGATGCCGAATTTGGCCGCGGTCTCACCGATTGACCGGCCTTCGACCGATACGGCCGAGACGACGGAACGCTGTGCCGGCGACAGGCCGTCGAGCGCCCGGTTGACGTCGCGCTCGCTCACCGTCTCCGATTCCGGCACGGCAAAGGTCTCGGCGATTTCGTCGATCTCGATCTCGATCCGCCGGCCGCGCCGCCGGAACGCATCGATCAGCTTGAAGCGGGCTATTGCATAGACCCAAGGCAGCACCGGCGCATCATGGCGCCAGGTGTGTCGTTTCACATGAATGGCCAGCAAGGTTTCCTGCACGACATCCTCGGGATCCACCCCGCCCTGCACGATCTTGCGCCGGGCAAAGCCACGAACGAGCGCGGCGATCCGGTGCAGAAAGTCGGCATAGGCCCTTTCGTCTCCGGCGATCGCGGCCCGCAGCAGCCGTGAAAGCTCGGCTTCGTCCTTGCCGCTCACAAGAGTTCACTCCCGATATTCGCGTCTCGGCGCTGATTTGTTACGGGGCCGGCGAAATAATGTCCAAGGCAAATTAGCTGAGCATCACGAAAGTTTGCTCCTTTTGAGCGATTGAGTGGGCCAGCAATGTTGACTGCACCAGTCAGGTATTGGTAGGTGCAGCGTGCCAAGCCAAAGACCATCGAAATCGAGGACGACGCCATGAAATATGCTCTTTCCGCCCTTGCCGGTGCGACAGCACTTGCAATCAGCCTGATCGCCGGCCCGGCAATAGCAGAGGACGAGGGCATCGTCGTCTACAACGCCCAGCACGAAAACCTGACCAAGGCCTGGGCGGAGGGATTCACCAAGGAAACCGGCATCAAGGTTACCGTCCGCAATGGCGGCGACAGCGATTTCTCCAATCAGATCGTTGCGGAAGGCACCGCTTCGCCCGCCGATGTATTCCTGACGGAGAATTCGCCGGCCATGGCATTGGTCGAGGCGGCCGGCCTGTTCGCACCGGTCGGCACCGAGACGCTGGCCCAGGTTCCGCAGGAGTACCAGCCGGCGAGCGGCAAATGGGTCGGCGTCGCCGCGCGCAGCACCGTCTTTGCCTACAACAAGACCAAGCTGAGCGCCGACCAGCTGCCCAAATCGCTGCTCGATCTCGCCGATCCGAGCTGGAAGGGCCGCTGGGCCGCTTCGCCCTCCGGCGCCGATTTCCAGGCGATCGTCAGCGCGCTTCTGCAGCTCAAGGGTGAGGCGGCGACGGCCGAATGGCTGAAGGCGATGAAGGAGAATTTTACCGCCTATAAGGGCAACAGCACGGTGATGAAGGCGGTCAATGCCGGCGAGGTCGAAGGCGGCGTGATCTATCACTATTACTACTACGGCGATCAGGCCAAGACCGGCGAGAACAGCAAGAACGTCGAGTTGCACTATTTCAAGCATCAGGATCCCGGTGCTTTCGTCTCGATTTCCGGCGGCGGCGTGCTGGCCTCGAGCAAGCACCCGAAGGAAGCGCAGGCTTTCCTGAAATGGGTCACCGGCAATGGCGGCCAGGACGTGCTGAAAACAGGCGATTCGTTCGAATACGCAGTCGGCAAGGGCGCCGAGTCCAATCCGAAGCTGGTGCCGCTGGCCGATCTGCAGGCGCCGAAAGTCGACCCGACGACGCTGAACTCGAAAAAGGTGACCGACCTGATGACGGCGGCCGGCTTGCTTTAGCCGGCGTTCGTCCTAAAAGGGCAACCGACTGCGCTCCTGTGGGAATTCGCTTTCCACAGGAGCGCTCTGTTTTCAAGATGGCATTTGCCTATGACCACAAGCTACCCGCGAGATTATCCGCCGCCGATCGTTTCCGCCTCCGGGCGGAGCTGGCGCAACGTCTGATCTGATGCAATCCGCGATCGATCTCGCACGCCCAGGCTTGCCGGCCGACGCCACGGCCGTGCGGGCACGTCGTTGGTCGGTCTCATGGATTGCGTTGGCTGCCGTCTTTGTCTCGCTTTTCGCGCTGCTGCCGCTTGCCTTCATCGTCTGGGTGGCGGTGCAGACCGGCTGGGAAACGGTGGCGGCGCTGGTGTTCAGGCCGCGCGTCGGCGAACTTCTGGTCAACACCAGCCTGCTGGTGGTGTTGGCGGTGCCGATCTCGATCGTGCTGTCGGTCATGCTGGCCTGGCTGACCGAGCGCAGCGATCTGCCGGGTGCCCGCCTATGGGCCTGGCTGTCGGTGGCGCCGCTCGCCATTCCGGCCTTCGTCCACAGTTACGCCTGGGTCACCATGGTGCCCAGACTGCACGGCCTGTGGGCCGGCGTGCTTGTGTCGGTCATCGCCTATTTCCCCTTCCTTTATCTGCCGGTGGCGGCGGCATTGCGCCGGCTCGATCCCGCTCTCGAGGATGCAGCGGCAGCCCTTGGTCTCGGCCCGTGGCGTGTGTTCAGGCGCGTCGTGCTGCCGCAGCTCCGGCTCGCCATTTGCGGCGGCTCCCTGCTGGTCGGCCTGCATCTCCTGGCCGAATATGGGCTCTATGTCTTCATCCGCTTCGACACCTTCACCACCGCGATCGTCGACCAGTTCCAGTCGACCTTCAACGGTCCCGCCGCCAACATGCTGGCCGGCGTGCTGGTGACCTGCTGCCTTGTGCTGCTCGGGCTGGAGGTGCTGGTGCGCGGCGAGGAGCGCTATGCCCGCGTCGGTTCGGGTGCTGCGCGCCAGCAGCAGCGCACGGGCCTTGGGCGCGCCACCATTCCTTGCCTGCTGCTGCCTGCCATTACCACGCTGCTGGCGCTCGGCGTGCCGTTCGCCACTATCGGCCGCTGGCTCATGGCCGGCGGCGCCGATGTCTGGCGGCTCGACGAGATCGGCCTGGCGCTTGGCCAAACGCTGTTCCTAGCAATTGCCGGCGCGCTGCTCGCCACCGTCGCGGCAATGCCGATGGCGTGGATTTCGATCCGCGCGCCGGGGCGGCTGCAACGCGTCCTGGAGGGCTGCAACTATATCGTCGGCGCGTTGCCCGGCGTTGTCATCGCCCTGGCGCTGGTCACCATCGCCGTGCGTATCGCCATGCCGCTCTACCAGACCCTGTTCACTATTCTGGTCGCCTATGCGCTGATGTTCCTGCCGCGCGCGCTGATCAGCTTGCGGGCGTCGATCGCACAGGCACCGGTCGAGCTCGAACGCGCCGCCTCCAGCCTCGGCCGGTCGCCGCTCAAGGCGCTGTGGTCGACCACGATCCGCCTGTCGGCGCCGGGTGCCGCAGCCGGCATGGCGTTGGTCGCGCTGGGTATCATGAACGAATTGACCGCAACCCAGATGCTGGCGCCCAACGGCACCCGCACGCTGGCCATGGCGTTCTGGTCCTATAGCGGCGAGATCGACTATGCGTCGGCGGCGCCTTATGCCCTGATCATGGTGGCGATGTCGCTGCCTTTGACCTGGTTGCTCTACGTCCAGTCGAAGCGGATGGCTGGGCGATGAGCTTTCTCGAGCTGAGCGGCATCCACAAGCACTACGGGCCGGTCGCAGCACTTGCCGGCGTCGACCTCAGCGTGGCCAGCGGCAGCCGTACGGCTGTCGTCGGGCCGTCCGGTTGCGGCAAGACCACCTTGCTGCGGCTGATCGCCGGCTTCGAGGCGCCGGACCAAGGCCGCATCGTGCTTGATGGCGAGGTGCTGGCCGAAGGCGACACGGCCGTGCCGGCGCATCGCCGCGGCATCGGGCTGGTGGCGCAGGACGGCGCTCTATTCCCGCATCTGAGCATCGCTGCCAATATCGGCTTCGGCATGGGGCGTCACGAGGAAAAGCGCAGTGAGCGCATCGCCGAGCTCGCCTATGTCGTCGGGCTGGACAAAGGTATCCTGAAGCGCCGTCCGCACGAACTCTCCGGTGGCCAGCAGCAGCGCGTCGCGCTCGCCCGCGCCATGGCCATGAAGCCGCGGCTGATGCTGCTCGACGAGCCGTTCTCGGCGCTCGACACCGGCCTGCGCGCCTCGATGCGCAAGGCCGTGGCCGAGCTCCTTGAAACCGCCGGCATCACCACCATCCTGGTCACCCACGACCAGGCCGAGGCGCTGTCATTCGCCAGCCAGGTCGCGGTGATGCGCGACGGCAAATTCTCGCAGGTCGGCACGCCGCGCGAGCTCTATTTCAAGCCGAAGGACAGGATGGTCGCCGAGTTCCTTGGCGACGCCATCGTCCTGCCGGCAAGGATCGCCGATGGCTTCGCCATCTCGCCGCTCGGCCGCATCGCTGTCGACAGCTCGGAGCGGCGCGACGTCGCCCGCATCATGCTGCGGCCGGAGCAGGTGTTGCTGAAACGCACATCGCGTGAAGGCATGTCCGGCACGCCGGACATGCTGTTCGGCGAGGTGACGGAATCGGAGTTCGCCGGCTCGATGTGCACCATCGCGGTGCGTCTGTTGAACAGCCCCGATCCGCCCGACGCCGCCGCCATCGGCAATACGCCGTTGATCCTGCGCAAGCCGGGCATGGACGCGCCGGCGATCGGCGAGATCGTCCGGCTGACCGTGTCGGGCAAGGCGCATGTGTTTGCCTGAACGGTTTTGCGCAAGGCCGACTTCAATCGACCCGTTTGCCCGCCTGATCGAACCAATGCAGCTTTTCGGACCTGGCCACGACGCGCAATTGGTCGCCTGGCTTGGCGCTGGCGCGGCCTGAGACGCGCACCACGATGCGGCTGCCGGCTGCCACGCAATGGAGAAAGCTTTCGGCACCGACCGGTTCGACCGCTTCCACTGTTGCCGGCAGCGCGAGCGCGCCGGCCGGCGCCTCTGCCGCGAAGGTGATGTCGGCGTCCTCCGGACGAAAGCCTAGTGTCACTGCCTTGCCCTGTCGAGGCGCCAAGCCAATCACAGTACCGTCCGCCAATACCGAGCTTGGGGAGGCCCCTGTGAGCGCCAGCAGATTCATCGGCGGTGCGCCTATGAACGAAGCGACGAAGGTCGAGGCCGGTTTCTCGTACACATCAAGCGGCGCGCCGGTCTGCTCGACCAGGCCGGCGTTCATGACGACGAGGATGTCGGCCAGCGTCATCGCCTCAAGCTGGTCGTGCGTGACATAAACCGAGGTGACGCCAAGCGAGCGCTGCAGATTCTTGATCTCGATGCGCATCTGCCCGCGCAATTTCGCATCGAGGTTGGACAGCGGTTCGTCGAACAGGAAGACTTTCGGGTTGCGCACGATGGCGCGGCCCATGGCAACACGCTGGCGCTGGCCGCCGGAAAGCTCGCGCGGGCGCCGGTCGAGCAGCGCCGAAAGCTCCAGCACCTTGGCGGTCGAGCGCACCCTGCTGTCGATCTCGTCCTTGGGCGTGCCGCGATTGCGCAGGCCATAGGCCATGTTGTCATAGACCTTCATATGCGGGTAGAGCGCGTAGTTCTGGAACACCATGGCGATGTCGCGCTCGGTCGGGCCAATGGCGTTGACCACCTTGCCGTCGATGGCGACTGTACCGGCAGAAATCGTCTCCAGCCCGGCGATCATCCTCAGCAGCGTAGACTTGCCGCAGCCGGAGGGGCCGACCAGCACGCAAAGCTCCTTGTCGGGAATGGCGATGGAAACGCCCTTCACGGCCTCGACGCCGCTGGGATAGATTTTCCTGACATCCTTCAGATCCACGGTCGCCATCGGCTTCTCACTTTTCGGATTCGACCAGACCGCGCACGAACCAGCGTTGCATCAGCACGACCACCAGGATCGGCGGCACGATGGCCAGCATTGCCGTGACCATCACCAGGTGCCATTGGGTGTCGGCATCGGCGAAGGAAACCATCTTTCTCAGCGCGATGACGATGGTGTTCATGTCGTTGCTGTTGGTGACGAGCAGCGGCCAAAGATACTGCGTCCAGCCATAGATGAAGAGGATCACGAACAGCGCGGCGATGTTTGTCCGCGACAGCGGCACCAGAATATCGAAAAAGAAGCGCCATGGCCCGGCACCGTCGACACGCGCCGCCTCGACCAATTCGCCCGGTATGGTCATGAAGAACTGGCGAAACAGCAGCGTTGCGGTGGCCGAGGCGATCAGCGGGACGATCAGGCCGGCATAGGTGTCGATCATGCCGAGATCGACCATCACCTTGTAGGTCGGCAGGATGCGCACCTCGACTGGAAGCATCAAGGTGATGAAGATCAGCCAGAAGAAGGTCATGCGCAGCGGAAAGCGAAAGAACACGATCGCGTAGGCCGACAGGATCGAGATGAAGATCTTTCCCACCGCAACGCCGAGCGCCATGATCGTGGTGTTGAGGAGCAGCCTGCCGACGCTGACGCCGCCGATACGACCGATGCCGCCGAACAGCGCCTCGTTGTAATTGTTCCATAGCTGGCCGCCGGGCAAGAGCGGCAGGGGCGGCCTGAGGATCGTTTGCAGCGTGTGCGTCGAGGCAACGAAGGTGTAGTAGATCGGAAAAGCCACGATCAATATGCCGAGGATGAGCACGGCATGGGCGATGAAGGTGCGGAGCGGGGACTGGCCGATCATCGCTTCCCTCAGCCGTAATGGACTTTGCGTTCCACATAGCGGAACTGGATCGCTGTGAGCGCAATGACGATGGCCATCAGGATGACCGACTGCGCCGCCGAATCGCCCAGGATCAGATTGACGAAGCCGTCATTGTAGACCTTGTAGACCAGCGTCTCGGTCGTCTTGCCGGGCCCGCCGCCGGTGACGGCATGAACGATGCCGAACGTGTCGAACAGGGCATAGACGGTGTTGACGACCAGCAGGAAAAAGGTTGTCGGCGCAAGCAGCGGGAAGACGATGGTCCAGAAGCGCTTGGTTTCGCCGGCGCCGTCCATGGCCGCCGCTTCGATCAGCGTTTTCGGCACCGCCTGCAGGCCGGCGACGAAGAACAGGAAGTTATAGCTGATCTGCTTCCAGGCAGCAGCCGACACCAGCAGGATCATGGCGTGGGTGCCGTTGAGCAGCGGGTCCCATACGATGCCGAGGCTTCTCAGCAAATAGGCCAACGAGCCGATCGAGGGATTGAACAGGAAAAGCCAAAGCATGCCGGCAATCGCCGGCGCCACGGCGTAAGGCCATATCAACAGTGTGCGGTAGAGGCCTTTGCCGCGCACGGCCTTCTCGGCCATGACCGCGAGCAGCAGGGCGACAACCATGGCAACGATCGCGGTCGCAAGAGAGAACACTACGGTGACCTTGATCGAGTTGAGGTAGGCCGGATCGGCCAGCACCTTCCGGAAATTGGCAAACCAGACGAACCTGCTCTTCAGCCCGAACGGGTCTTGCCTGAGCATCGACTGGTAAAGCGCCTGACCGGCCGGCCAGTAGAAGAAAACCAGGGTGATGGCGAGTTGTGGCGCCACCAGCAGGTAGGGCAGGATCTTGTTGGGAAAGACGACGCGTGGAGACAGGCTGATTTCCCTCGCTATCCAGGTGTCGCCCACGCGAGCCCGCGTGGGCGATATTCCAACCGACTAACCGAGATAATCCCGTCAGTTCTCCAGCGCTTCCTTGATCGCCGCGTTGCCGCGCGCGACGGCATTGTCGAGCGCCTGCTGAGCGGTTTGCTGGCCAGCCAGCATCTTCTCGATCTCCTCGTTCTGGATATCACGCACCTGCGGCAGATTCGGCAGGCGCACGCCCTTCGAGTTGTCGGTCGGCGCCTTGCCTGTCATCTGCAGGATGGGTGTCTCGCGGCCGGGGTTTTTGTCATAGAAGCCTGATTTCTTGGTCGCCTCGTATGCGGCGAGCGTCACAGGCAGGTATCCCGACTTCTGGTGCAGATATTCCTGCACATCGGTCTTGGACAGATAGACAAAGAAGGCCGCGACGCCCTTGTATTCCTCGTCCGACTTGTTGCCGAACACCCACAGGCTGGCACCGCCCGGCGTCGTGTTCTGCGGGGCACCCTTGGCGTCACTGTCGTAAGGAAGCTGGCCGATGCCATAGTTCATGCCGGACTTGACGATATCGCCGAGGCCGCCCGACGATTCGGTGAAGATGCCGCATTCGCCGGCGAGGAATATCTGCTTGGCTTCGGAGGTGCGCCCGCCATATTTGAACGTGCCGTCCTTGGCCAGGTCAGCGAGCGCCTGGAAGTGGTTGACGAAAATCGGCGCATTGATCTTGAGTTCGACATCACCGCCGGCCAGGCCATTCTGCTGGGTGGCCCAAGGCACGTCATTCCACGCCGCGAAATTCTCCAGGTGGATCCAGGTCAGCCAGGTCGAGGTATAGCCGCAAGGGGCGGCGCCGCTCGTCTTGATCTTCTTGGCAGCTTCCCACACCTCGTTCCACGTCTTGGGCGGATTGTTCACGTCGAGGCCCGCCTTCTGGAAGATGTCCTTGTTGTAGTAGAGGATCGGCGAGGAAGAGTTGTAGGGGAACGATAGCATGGTGCCGTCCGGCTTCGAATAATAGCCGACGATGCCGGGCAGATACTGGCTCTTGTCGAAAGTCATCCCGGCGCCGGTCATCACATCGGCCACCGGCTTTATCGCACCCTCGGCCGCCATCATCACGCCGGTGCCGACGTCGAACACCTGGAGGATATCGGGCGCTTGCCCGGCACGAAAGGCAGCGATGCCGGCATTCAGCGTCTCCGGATAGGTGCCCTTGAACACCGGAACGAGCTCATAGTCGCTTTGGCTGGCGTTGAAATCCTTGGAGATCTTGGCGACGACCTCGGCGTTGGCGCCGGTCATGGCGTGCCACCAGCTGATCTGCGTGACGGCGAAGGCGGAGGTGGTGGAAAGCAGGGTCACGGTGGCGGCGATACCGGCCGCAAAGCCGAAGAACTTCATGTTTCATCTCCCGTTTGTCATTGGCGAAAGGGGCACTTCCGCAAAGCCAATATGTGGCGCTGATGACAATCGGACAACGGTTTTATTGCGGATCAATGAACATCATTCCTTCCTAAAGTGCACTCGCTACCGAAACCGGGCGCCAGAAATCACATCACCGTCTTTTCGGCGCAGCGGCGTCGGTTTTCCCCCGAAAAGACCCGCCTCATGGCCCACGGGTTAACCATTCGTTAAAATCTCCAAGAGCTAATCAGTCACACCTCCCCTGTTAGTTTTGGCAGACCGAGTGAACCAGGATGCTGACGGTCTATAATTGTATTGTAAGTCAGCACGATCCGAGACTGGTTGCGCTTGCCGCACTCGTCTGTGGAATTTCTTGCTTCTCAGCGGTTAATCTCCTTAAGCATGTCGGCCGATCGACCGAGCGAAACCGGCTTGTCTGGCTGATGATCGCCGCGGCCTCGACCGGGTTCGGCATATGGGCGACGCATTTCATCGCCATGACCGCGTTTACGCCGGGAATACCTAACGCATACAATCCGGGATTATCCGCCTTTTCGCTTGCCGCCGCCGTTATCATGACCGCGCTTGGGATGTGGGTCGCCACCTTGCGCCGCGGCATCGACCATTTCCTCGTCGGTGGCGCCATTCTGGGCGGCGCCATCGCGACGATGCACTACATCGGCATGGCAGCTTTCGAGGTCGAAGGCCGGGTCGTATGGAACCTGCTCCTTGTCGCGATATCGCTTCTGGCCGGCGTGACCCTCGCGGCACTGGCGCTCCTTGTCGTCTTGCGCCGTCCGTCAGCGCTCGCGACTTTCGGCGGCGCCGCGCTTTTGACGCTGGCGATTTGCAGCTTGCATTTCATCGCGATGGCCGCGGTGTCCATCATTCCGGATTCCTCGATTCAAATATCCGAACATTCCATCGAGCCCATTTCCCAGGCCTTTGCCGCAGCGGTCGCCAGCCTGATAATCCTTGTGCTATCGGGTGCCGCGCTGTGGATCGACCTGCGCTTTCGCCGCCAGAAGCTCGAGGCCGATCGCATGCACGATCTCGCCAATGCGGCGGTGGAAGGTCTGATCGTTTGCGATGGCACCCGCATTGTCAGCGCCAATGACAGTATGGCGAAGCTGACCGGAACAGCGACAGCCACCCTGAACACGATGCAATTCGGCGAGCTTTTCGACGGACAGAGCGCAGCCGATATGTCCGGCTTCGGCGAACAGGCGCAGGAAGCGAAGTTAAGGGGCAGCGACGGGGCGAGAATTCCTGTCGAGCTGATCGCCAGGAAAATCACCTACTGCGGCAGGCCTCATACAGTGCTTGCCGTTCGCGACATCCGTGAGCGCAAGAAGGCAGAACAAGAGATCCTCCGCCTCGCGCATTTCGATCCGCTTACCGGGCTTGCCAATCGGCGGAGCTTTTCTTCCCGGCTGGAAGCAGAATTCGCCTCGATGGATCGTGGCGGCAAGGATGGACATCTGGCGCTCCTGCTGCTTGACCTTGACCGGTTCAAGCAAGTCAACGACCTCTATGGCCACGGGGCCGGCGATGCTATGCTGCAGAAGCTGGCGCACTGCATTTCCGGCATCCCGCGCCACGGACAGATGCTCGCGCGTCTCGGCGGCGATGAATTTGCCATCATAGCTCCGAACCTCCCCGACCCCCTGGCCGCAGGCCGGATAGCCGAGGACTTGCTGGCGGCGATCCGGGAGGAAAACAGGGTTTCGGTCGGCTCCGGCCTCGTCTCGGCCAGCATCGGCATCGCCTTCTTTCCGCTGGATGCCGAAGACCAGGCCGGCCTGATCAGCCATGCCGACACGGCACTCCATCGCGCCAAAACCGAAGGCAGGGACACTTATCGGTTTTTCGAGATAGCCATGGGCACCGCGGCCCGCGACAAGCGCGTGATGGAGCATGAATTGCGCCAGGCGATCGCCCGCAAGGAGTTCCACCTCGTCTATCAGCCGCAGAAGGAGATCCGCGGCGGCAGGATGATCGGCTTCGAAGCCCTGGTCCGTTGGCAGCACCCTGAGCGGGGTGACATTTCTCCGGCCGTTTTCATTCCCGTGGCCGAGGACAGTGGCGCTATCGCGCAGATCGGCGACTGGGTGCTGATGACGGCTTGTAACGATGCTGTTCGCTGGACAAACCCGCTGATGGTCGCCGTCAACGTCTCCGCCGTGCAACTTCACAATCCGAACTTCAGCCGCAAGGTGCACGACGCATTGACGAGATCCGGCCTGGCCCCCGGCAGGCTCGAACTGGAGATCACCGAAACGGCCCTGGTGAAGGACATGCCGCGCGCGCTGGCAACCTTGAGGCAGGTCAAGGCGCTTGGCGTGCATGTGGCGATGGACGATTTTGGCACCGGCTATTCTTCGCTGTCCAACCTCAGCGCCTTTCCCTTCGACAAGATCAAGATCGACGGGTCGTTCATCAAATCGGTCGACAAGAACGCCCAGTTCGCGGCGATCGTTCGCGCCGTGCTGGGGCTTGGACGTGGTCTCGGCCTCCCGGTTCTGGCAGAAGGCATCGAGACGCCGGGTGAATTGCAGTTCCTGGACGCCGAGGCTTGCGAGATCGGGCAAGGCTACTACCTCGGCAAACCGGCTCCGATCGAGACATTCGGGGAACTGACGGGCGTGGCCGCTCCGGCAATCCGCACCGCCAGCCGACGCGGCGCAAGCATTGCCGTGCTCAAGCCGCGCCTGCGCACGGTCTGAGCCTATCCCGGCTGAAGCGCCGCCTCGACCAGTCGCTTGGCATCCGGCCCCGACCATTCGGCCGGGCCATTCATATGGGCGATCAGGCAGCCTTGCCCATCGATCAGCATGGTGACCGGCAGACCGAGCGCCAGGCCGCGCGTCTTGACGTCGTTGAACAGCGCCATCGTGGCATCGCGATAGTAGCCGAGCGACTTGACGCCGGTGTCCTCCAGGAACTTCTTCGGTTTGGCATCGTCGCCGGCATCGACGTTGACGGCAACAACCTGAAACGCATCGCTGCCCATCTCCTTCTGCAGCGCATCGAGCGCCGGCATTTCGGCGCGGCAAGGTGCGCACCATGTCGCCCACAGATTGAGCAGCACCGTCTTGCCGGCATGATCGGCGATCGTCGTCGGCTTGCCGTCGGGGCCGTTGAAGGCAAGGCTTTTCAGCGATTGCGGCGGATCCACCGGCAAAAGCGCGGCAACCTGGCCGGTGGCAGCGGCGGCGATCTTCTTGGCACGGTCGGTCTTGGCGGCGCAGGCGACGTCGTCCTTGCCGCCGCCGGCGGCCACTTGCGCGGGCGCCTTGTTGCCAGAACTGCTTTCCCTGACATATACCGCGACCGCGCCGGCCAGCACGCCCGCAACCAAAGCGGCGAGGATGAGACGCAAAGCCGAGAAAAATCTATTGCCGTCTGCCATTTTTGAAAAACTGCTCCGGAGCACGGGTTATAGCGATGAACGACAAGAAGGCCAGCAACCAGATGTGGGGCGGACGTTTTGCCTCGGGTCCGGCCGCAATCATGGAAGCGATCAACGCGTCGATCTCGTTCGACCGCAAACTCTATGCGCAGGATATTCGCGGCTCGATCGCCCATAGCCAGATGCTGGCGCAAACGGGCATTATTTCGGCGGCCGATCAAGAAAAAATCGCTCACGGGCTGAACACGATCCTCGCAGAGATCGAGGCCGGCACATTCGAGTTCTCGACCAGGCTGGAAGACATCCACATGAATGTCGAGGCCCGTCTGGCCGATTTGATCGGCCCCGCCGCCGGCCGCCTGCATACCGCCCGCTCGCGCAACGACCAGGTGGCGGTCGATCTCAGGCTGTGGGTCAAGGACGAATGCTTTCGTGTCACCGAGGCGCTGAAGGGCCTGATCACGGCGTTCCTGGATCGGGCCGAGGAGCATGCGGCAACGGTGATGCCGGGCTTCACCCACATGCAGGCAGCGCAGCCGGTGACCTTCGGCCACCACTGCATGGCTTATGTCGAGATGTTTGCACGCGACCTGTCTCGCGTCCGCGATGCGATTGAGCGAATGGATGAAAGCCCGCTCGGCGCCGCCGCCCTTGCCGGCACCAGCTTTTCCATCGACCGGCACCAGACGGCGAAGGCGCTTGGCTTTCGCGAGCCGATGCGCAATTCGCTCGACAGTGTTTCGGACCGCGATTTCGCGCTCGAGTTCCTGGGCTTGGCGGCGATCTGCGCGACGCATCTGTCGCGGCTGGCCGAAGAGATCATCATCTGGTCGACGCCGCAATTCGGCTTCGTCAGGCTATCGGATAGTTTCTCGACGGGTTCGTCGATCATGCCGCAGAAGAAGAACCCGGACGCTGCCGAACTGGTGCGCGGCAAGACCGGCCGCGTCACCGGCCATCTCGTCGGCCTGCTGACGGTAATGAAGGGCATGCCGCTGACCTATGGCAAGGACATGCAGGAAGACAAGGAATCCGTCTTCGACGCGGCCGAGACGCTCGACCTGATGCTGGCGGCAATGACCGGCATGGTGCGCGATATGACGGTGAACACTGCCGCGATGAAAAAGGCTGCCGGCGCCGGCTATTCGACTGCGACCGACCTCGCCGACTGGCTGGTGCGCACGCTCGGGCTGCCGTTCCGCGAGGCGCACCATATCACTGGCCGGGCGGTGGCGCTGGCCGAGGACAGGAAGATCGGGCTCGACAGGCTTTCGCTGGAGGATCTGCAGTCCATTCACCCCGGTATCAGCGCCGACGTGTTTTCGGTTCTTGCCGTGCAGAATTCTGTAAAGAGCCGCACGAGCTTCGGCGGCACCGCGCCGTCCGAGGTGCGCAAGCAGATCCGCTACTGGAAAAAGCGGCTCGCCAAGGCGTAAGACGCGGGGTGCAATGGCCGCAAAACTCGGCTAGAAGCGGCTGCGGGCAACAGTTTCGGACGGATGGCACGATGACCGGAAGCAGGATTTTGGTGACGCTGACGCTGCTGGCGGCAATGGCCACCGTTGCGGCCTGCGGCAGGAAGGCTGCGCTCGACACGCCGTACGCGGCAGCCGTGCAGGCCCGCAAGGACGCCGAGAAGGCCAAGCAACCTTTGCCGCCGGAGCCGGAAAAACCTGTCGAGGACAAGAAATTCATCCTCGACCCGCTGCTCTGATTTCGGACCAATCTCGTGAACCATTTCGACTACCGCGACGGCGCGCTGCATGCCGAGGACGTGGCGATATCAGACATCGCCGCCAGCGTCGGCACGCCGTTCTACTGTTATTCGACGGCGACGCTGACCAGGCATTTTCGCGTCTTCACCGAGGCCTTTGCCGGGCTCGATGCCCTCGTCTGCTATGCCATGAAGGCGAATTCCAACCAGGCCGTGCTGAGGGTGCTGGCAAGGCTCGGCGCCGGCGCCGACGTGGTCTCGGAGGGCGAATTGCGCCGCGCTTTGGCGGCCGGCATCCCGGCAAGCAAGATCCTGTTTTCGGGCGTCGGCAAGACCGCGCGCGAAATGGATTTTGCGCTCTCGGCCGGCATTCTCTGTTTCAACGTCGAATCCGAACCGGAGCTGGAGCTGCTGTCGGCCCGCGCCACCGCGCTGGGCAAGATCGCGCCGATCTCGCTGCGCATCAATCCGGATGTCGACGCCAGGACGCACAAGAAGATTTCGACTGGGAAGGCCGAGAACAAGTTCGGCATTCCGTGGCAGCATGCCCGGAAGGTCTATGCGCGCGCGGCTGAGCTGCCGGGCATCAAGGTCACCGGCATAGACACCCATATCGGCAGCCAGATCACCGAATTGCAGCCCTTCGACGACGCCTTTGCGCTGCTGGTGGAGCTGGTCGGCGCCTTGCGCTCCGACGGTCATGCCATCGAGCACATCGATGTCGGCGGCGGCCTTGGCATTCCCTACCGTGTCGACAACAACCCGCCGCCTTTGCCCGATGCCTATGCCCAGATCGTCAGGAAGCATGTTGCCAAACTTGGGCTGAAAGTGATGTTCGAGCCAGGCCGGCTGATATCAGGCAATGCCGGCATCCTGGTCTCGCAGGTGATCTTCGTGAAGGAGGGCGACGCCAAGAACTTCCTCGTCGTAGACGCCGCGATGAACGACCTGATCCGGCCGACGCTTTACGACGCTTTCCACGACATCAGGCCGGTGGCGCAGCAGCCGGCCGCTGCACCACGCATGAAGGTCGACGTCGTTGGCCCGGTTTGTGAGACCGGCGACTATCTCGGGCTCGACCGTGACCTGCCCCGGCTGAAATCCGGCGACCTGATCGCTGTCTCCACCGCCGGCGCCTATGGCGCCGTTCAGGCCGGCACCTACAATACCAGGCTGCTGGTACCGGAAGTGCTGGTCGACGGCGACCGCTTCCACGTTGTGCGCCCGCGCCAGACCTATGACGAGCTGATCGGACTGGACTCGGTGCCGGACTGGTTGGAGTAGAACTCTGCAGCTACAGCCGGTGCTGAATGAGCGCCCTGGTCTCGGCGATTCTGTCCTCATTCCGGCGATAGAATATCCACTGCTTGATGCGCTTGCTGCGCAAAAGCCCTGCCTGGGTGAGCACGCGCATATGCTCGCTGAGCGTTGCCTGGGTGATCCCCAGCTTTTCCGCGATCAGCAGCGCGCAGACGCCGTCCTCGACCAGATCGCCGTCCGCCTGCAGCGGAAAATGCGCGCGCGGGTCCTTGAGCCAATCGAGGATCTGGAGCCTGCGCTCGTTGGCAATCGCTTTGAAGACATCAACTTCTTGCATTTAGGCACTTTGCCAAGTTACCAGGTAATGTCAACTCTGAATGTCAACTCTGGGAGTGAAACCATGCTGCACGGCCACACGATCACACGCGAGCGCATTGCGGCGATAGAACCCCGCATCCGGCCCTTCGTGCGCCACACGCCGGTGCTGCGCGTCGACATGGCCGATTTCGGCCGCCCGCCTCTGCCTGTCGACCTGAAGCTTGAGTGCTTGCAGCATTCCGGCTCGTTCAAGGCACGTGGTGCGTTCACCAATCTCCTCGAACGGCCGGTTCCTGCCGCCGGCGTCGTCGCCGCATCGGGCGGCAACCACGGTGCCGCCGTCGCCTATGCCGCCATGCGGCTCGGCCACAAGGCGACTATCTTTGTTCCCGAAGTGAGCCCGCAGGCCAAGCTGGACCGCATCCGCGGCTACGGCGCCGAGCTGATCGTCGGCGGCGCCCGTTATGCCGAGGCGCTGGCCGCCAGCGAGAGCTTCGCCGAAAAATCCGGCGCGCTGCAGATCCACGCCTTCAACCAGGAGGAGACGTTGGTCGGGCAAGGCACGCTCGGCCTCGAGATCGAGGCCGACCTGCCGAAGCTCGACACCCTGCTGGTCGCCGTCGGCGGCGGCGGGCTGATCGGCGGCATCGCTGCCTGGTTTTCCGGCCGCATCAGGATAATCGCGGTCGAGCCGGAGGGTGCGCCGACGCTTCATCGCGCCTTCGAGGCGGGCCGACCCGTCGACGCGCCGGCTGAGGGCATCGCCGCCGATTCGCTCGCGCCAAAGCGTGTCGGCGAAATGATGTTTCCTATCGCCGAGGCATTCGTCGAGCGCTCGATCCTGGTCGGCGACGACGACATTATCGCCGCCCAGGCGGCGCTGTGGGACCGCGTGCGAATCATCTCCGAGCCGGGCGGTGCGGCCGCCTTCGCGGCGCTCCTGTCCGGCCGCTACGCACCGGCTGCAGGCGAGCGCGTTGCCGTACTGGTCTGCGGCGCAAACGCCAATCCGGCAAAATTCTGATAATATCCGGGGCATTATTGTTCACGTTTTGGGGAACCGCCTCGCCTTCGCCGTGTTTGTTGGTATCCTGAGGGCGATGTGCATCCGCTTGGACGCACGAAGTACGCGCTAAGATTTTAGGTCTTCGCATCGTGCTTCCCGAAAATCGACTTTTCGGGCCCATGCGATAGACTCGTGAGGCCTGGGCTATCCCGCCCGGCCAGGAAGGGCCGATGACACAACGACCCATTTTCACCAGCGATCGCAGTCTGGCCAGGCGCCTTGCCTTGAGCCGGCTGGGCACGCAGGTCTCGATAATCATCGAACGCGGCTGGCCATTGCTGCTGCCACTGATCATCGTCGCCAGCCTGTTCCTCAGCATTTCGTGGCTCGGCCTGTTCCCATTTTTGCCCGATCTGGCGCGGATCGGTCTTATCACGGCATTCGGCGTCGTAGCGCTTGCCGCACTCTATCCACTGCGTTTCTTCCGCACGCCATCCAGTGCCGAGGTCGACCGCCGCATCGAGGCGGCCAACCGATTGCTGCACAGCCCGGTGCAGGTCCAGACCGATCGCCCGAGCGGCAAGGAAAGCATTTTTTCGCAAGCCCTGTGGCGCGAGCATCAGCGGCGCATGGCGGACCGGCTGGGCGAGCTTGGCGGCGACGTGCCGCGCACACGCGTGCCGGAACGCGACCCGTGGGCACTGCGCGCCGTTGCCGCGCTTTTGTTGGTCACTGCCTTTGCCTTCTCCTTCGGGCCATCGGGCGGCAGGCTGAGCGACGGTTTTGTTGCCCGTACCGCCCGCGACGTCGTGCCGCCGCGCATTGATGCCTGGGTGACGCCGCCGGCCTATACCGGCAGGCCGCCGGTATTCCTGAACGCCCCGGTCCTGGCCAACAACGCCACTCAAGCGCCGCCGACCTTCACGGTTCCGGAGGGCAGCGATGTGTCGCTGCGCGTCACCGGCGGTTCGGGCGAGGAAACGCTGAGCTACGCCGACACCGGCGGCAACACCCGCGCCATCGATCCGACCGGGCCGCAAGCCGCCAAGACTGAGGCAAGTCCGGCAACGCCTTCCACCGTGCGCCAGTTCAGCGGCAAGTTAACGGCCGACGGCACGCTGACGCTGCAGTCCAGCGACGGCGAGCTCGGCCGCTGGGCCTTCGCCATAATTCCCGACAAGCCGCCGCAGATCCGCTTTGTCGGCGAGCCGAAGCGCGCCGTCAACGGCGCCTTCGAACTCAACTACCAGATCGACGACGACTATGGCGCGGCCTCCGCCAAGGCGGTTTTCGCATTGGCCGATCCGCAAGTGCCCAACGCGCATCCGCTCTATGGCCCGCCGGAAATGCCGCTGACGTTGCCGCGCCGCGGCGGCAAGGCCAATGCCGCTAAGACGACGAAGGACCTGACCGACCATGTCTGGGCAGGTGGCAACGTCAAGCTGTCGCTTGTCGCCACCGACGGTGCCGGACACACGGCGACCAGCGAAACCAAGACGCTGGTGATGCCGGAGCGGCCATTCTCCAACCCGTTGGCGCGGGCTGTGGTCGAGCAGCGCCGCATACTGGCGCTCGACGCCTATGCCAAGGACCGCGTGCTCGACCTGATGGATGCAATCACGCTCAGGCCGGAAGACACGTTCGACAACATGGCGCACTACCTCGCCATCATGAGCGCCCGCACCCGGCTGAAGATGGCAGACAGCGACGACCAGTTGCGCGACGAGGTCGCTTACCTCTGGGAGATCGCGCTCGGCATTGAGGAAGGCAATCTGTCGGCGGCCGAGAAGCGGCTGCGCCAGGCGCAGCAGGCGCTGCAGGATGCGATCAAGAACGGCGCCAGCGACCAAGAGATCGAGAAGGCGATGAAGGAACTGCGCGAGGCGATGAACCAGTTCCTGCAGGAATTCGCGGCGCGGGCGCAGCAGAATCCGAATGCGCCACAGATGCAGCAGAACGGTCAGGAACTGCGCCAGAGCGACATCGACCGCATGATGGACCAGATCGAGAACCTGGCGAAATCCGGCAATCGCGACCAGGCGCAGCAATTGCTGTCCGAGTTGCAGGACATGATGAACAATCTGCAGGCAGGCCGCCAGCAACAAGGCGGCCAGCAAGACAGCGAGATGCGCCAGCAGATGGACAAGCTGGGCGAGATCATGCGGCGCCAGCAGGAGATGATGAACGACACTTTCCGTATGGACCAGATGCAGCGCGGCCAGCAACAGCGCGGGCAGAACCGCGACGAGCAGCTCGGCGAGAACGGTGAGCCAGACCCGATGGGCGAAGAGGGCAAACCCGGCCCGGGTGACGACCGCGATCCGCTCGGCCGGCCGAAGCCGATGACGCCGCAGGAATTTGCTGATGCGCTGAAGCAATTGCAGGAAGGCCAGGGCAAGCTGCAGGGCGAGCTCGATCAATTGAGGAAGAGCCTCGAAGGCATGGGCCTCGACCCCAACGAGGGGTTTGGCGAGGCCGGCAAATCCATGGGCAATGCCGAACAGGCGCTCGGCGAGGGCGAAGGCGATCAGGCCGTCGGTCACCAGGGCCGCGCATTGGAAGCCTTGCGCAGGGGCGCCAAGGACATGATGAAGCAACTGCAGGCGATGCAAGGCGACCAGGGCGGCAACGGGCAGGGCGGACGCCAGCAGAATGCCGACCGTGACCCGCTCGGGCGGCCCCGCACCAGCGAGGGTCCCGATGACGGAAGTTCGGTGAGAGTGCCCGACGAGATCGATGTGCAGCGTGCCCGCCAGATCCTCGAAGCGATCCGCAAGCGGCTCGGCAACGCACTCAGCCCCGATATCGAGCGCAGCTATCTGGAGCGGTTGCTGGAGCTGAAGTAAGGCTGCCCCCCAATATTCGGAAGATCGCCGTGCGGTCCGTGGAGGCCGCCGCCGCCGGACTGAGCGGCACGTTTTAACGGTTGGCGAACGCCTCGCGGATCGCCTCTTCCATGCCGTCGATGGCCTCGCCGGAAGCGTTCGGATTGCGCCGCAGCACCACGTTCGAGGAATCGATGTCGCCGAACCCGTCGGCGACCGTAAGCTCGCGGCAGCCGGCCGGGATGTTGCTGCGCGAGATCGGCGCGATCGCCAACCCGGAGGTGACGGCGAGCCGCAGGCCGCCATTGGTATCGCTGGTGTAGGCGACACGATAGGCGAGACCGCGCTGTTCCAGCGACTTTATGGCGAAATCCTTGCACCAACCGGCACGGTTGTAGAGCGCGATCGGCACCGGCCGCTCCTCATGCATGTGATGCAACTCCGACGTCACCCATACGGTCGGGTCATGCATCAGCACCTCACCGCCTGACAGATCCTGCCATTCGAACACCACCGCCAGATCGAGCTCGCCGGCGGCGAGCGCCGCGATCTGCGCACCGGAATGCGCGTAGCGGACGGTGATGTCGACCTGAGGATGGCGCTTGGCAAAGGCGCCGAGTGCCCGCGACAGGATCGCGTGGCCATATTCCTCCGGGATACCGATGCGCACCGGCCCGCCAAGCGGCGCCGCGACCATCGATGCCGCCGTCTCGTCGAGCAGTGAAACGATGCGCCTGGCGTTGGCGATGAGTTCGCCGCCGCGCTGCGTCAACGCTACACCGCGCGACCCGCGCTCGAACAGGCTGTCGCCGATCATGCCTTCGAGCCTCTTCATCTGCATCGAGACCGCCGACTGGGTGCGGCCGGCCCGCTCCGCCGCTTTGGTGAAATTGCCGGTGTCGGCGACCGCCACGAAGGTGCGCAACAGGTCGCTGTCGAGATTGGGTCGCATGTGCCCGCCATAAGAAAATCTGATTGCTGGCATCATTCCAATTCGTTTGCAACATGTCAAACGGCGGACGATAGTCGCCTTACCCATTGGATATGCGGCCGCGAAATCGGCTGCGGACCAATCAAAAGTCCTCACTCGTACCCGCTGCCCGAAACGGTGGCGGGTTCTTTTTACCCGGATGCAGGCCTGCTTTCGGCCGCGCACGCGGGAGACAGGAGCGCCTATGCAGAATCGGCTTGTGCTCGGCATCCTCAGCCTCTGTCTCGGCGTGCTGGTCTTTTCGCTGCAGGACCCGCTGGTCAAGGCGGTGTCGAGCCACTATCCGGTCACCGAGGTGATGGCGATCCGCTCGATCGTCGCCCTGCCGATCCTGGTTTTCCTTGTCCACGCCGATGTCGGATTGCAGGCGATCCTGTCGAAGCGGTTCGGCATGCTGACGATGCGCGCCTTCATCCAGTTCACCTCCTATACGGCCTACTACCTGGCAATCGCCGCCCTGCCGCTGGCTGACGCGGTGGCGCTCTATTTCATGGCGCCGCTGTTCATCATGGCGTTGGCCGGCCCCTATCTCGGCGAACGCGCGACCTGGCAGGCGCTCGCCACCGTCCTGGTCGGCATGCTCGGCGTGCTGGTGATGGTGCGCCCGGGCGCCGGCTTGTTCGACTGGGCAGCGCTGCTGTCGCTAGGTTCGGCTCTGCTCTACGGTTTCTCGCAGCTGATGGCACGCAAGATCGGCGACACCGAATCCTCGACCGTCATGGCTTTCTATCAGAACGGCGCCTATCTGGTCGGCGCCGCCTTGGCGGCGGCATTGTTTTGGCTGGCAGACATTGACCACGCCGTGCATCCGAGTCTCGAATTCCTCGTCCGGCCATGGGTCTGGCCGGCGACGCCGGATCTCCTCAAGATGGGGGCATGCGGCTTCGTTGCCTCGGCCGGCATGATCCTGTTGTCGCAGGCCTACCGGCTGGCGCCCGCCAACAGCGTCGCCACCTTCGAATACACCGGTATCATCTGGTCGCCGCTATGGGGTTTTCTGTTCTTTGCCGAAGTGCCGCGACCAGCGACGGCGGCAGGCGCAGCCCTCATCATCGGCGCGGGCCTGTTTGCCCTCAATGCCAGCCGGCGCCGGAGCGGCGCGCCAGCCATTGCGGCGACCTGCGACCCCGCCTGAAGGCGGTCGGCCTTGGGCTTAGGCGAAGCAGGCGAGCGCCTGTTCGACGCGGGCGCGGATTTCAGCCAGCGTGAACGGCTTTTGCACGACGTCGAGAATAATGCCATCCAATTCCTCGGCGCGCTCGCGCTGGTCGGCATAGCCGGTCATTAGCATGATCTTCATCGCCGGGAACAGCGCCGCTGCCGCCTTGGCCATCTCGATGCCGTCCATCTCCGGCATGCGGATGTCGGACAGCACAAGGTCGTAGCTCCCTTGCGCCGTCCGGATCAGAGAAAGGCCATGTGCGCCGTCGGCGGCAACTGTGACATTATGCCCGGCGCGCTCGAGCGCACGAGCGGCGAGAGTGCGGACGGATTCATCGTCCTCGACGATCAGGAGCTTTGCCATGGGCAGGATATTTGGCGGGGAAAAGTTGATGTTTCCTGAAGGCGCCAAGGGTCGATGAGGCCTTTTCAGAATTCGCTCCGGCGAGTCAGATGGCGTGGTTTTCGAGAACCGGAGCGGAGCGGACGTTCGAGTCGGAGAGCACCGGCAGGTGGCCGCCGGAGTAGAATTATCAAAAGGCCTCAAGCGTCGCCCTTGACGATGCCGACGAAGGGCAATTCCCGAAACGCGTGGGCGACGTCCATGCCATAACCGACGACGAAATAATCGGGGCAGTCAAAGCCGACATAGTCGGCGTTGAGCGTGGTCTGGCGGCGCATGCGCTTGTCGAGCAGCACGGCGATGGCACAGCTCCTCGCGCCGCGCGACAGCATGAGGTCGCGGGTGAAACTCAGTGTCTTGCCGGATTCCAGAATGTCGTCGATCAAAAGCACATCGCGGCCGGCGACCTCGTTGTCGATGTCGCGCAGCACCCTCACCTCACCGCTGGTCGTGCCGGCGCCATAGCTCGAGATGAAGATGAACTCGACCTCCGGCGACAGGCCGACATCGTGCATGGCACGGATAAGATCGGCGGCGAAGATGAACGATCCCTTCAGCACCGAAATTACCAGAAGGTCGTGGTAGTCGTGCCCGGCGATCTCCTTGGCAAGTTCCAGGTTCCGCCGCGCGATGGCGGACGCCGAAAACAGGACTTCGATGTCCTTGCCGCGCACAACTGGCATTGGCTGCCCTTCCAGAATGATCGCCTTTGTAGGCGAAGCCGACCGAAAACGGTCTTCAACCTGTTTCTAGGCATGTCGAGCCGGCTGGCAAGGCCAAATCTTTCGCAGGACGCCCGCGAACGGTCGGGTGTCCGCAGCGCGTCGCGAATCGTTTATCTGGTGACCTGTTGATTTTCTGGTGCCGCTCTAACGAACCAGCGCGTGGCCGCCCGAAATCCAGAAGGCGGCAAAGGCGGCACCGACGCCGACAATCCAGAAGATCGGCCCACCATGCACCCACAACGGCCGTTCGACGGCGGTTTCGGGCTTGCGCAACATGTCCATGCCTTCGATCGAAGGCATGGACATCATGCGCGCAGGCGGCGGCGCAAAGTCTGGACGTGTAAAATGGCGGGGCAGCACCTCATAATCGGCATCGATGACCTCGGCGGTCACGTCGCGCATGATGCGTTCCGGCTCGGCGGCCGGATCGGTCATGATTTCGCCGGAAACCGGGCGCGCGGTTCGATCCTCAGCCATCATGGCCCAACACTACCGCACCTGTTCGCTGTTCGTTTCTTTTGGGTAAACGGAAATGGTTAACGCTTCCCCACCGGAACCCCTGTGACTCGCTCGAAAAGCCCCCAAATTAACCGTCGGTTAACCATGCCGGCCGATGGTCTTTCCACAGAAAGGGCTGGCATCTTGCCGCCGAGAATTTCAGGTCGTCGAAAGTGATCCGCTTCGAAAATGTCGGCCTCCGCTATGGCATGGGTCCGGAGATTCTCCGCGACATCTCCTTGCACATTCCGGAGCGCTCCTTTCAGTTCCTGAGCGGACCTTCAGGCGCCGGCAAGACGACGTTGCTGCGGCTTTTGTTCATGTCGCTGAAGCCGACGCGCGGCCTGATCACCATTTTCGGCAAGGACCGCTCGCGCATCTCGCGTACCGAATTGCCGCATCTGAGACGTCGCATCGGCGTGGTGTTCCAGGATTTTCGCCTGCTCGACCATATGACCACCTACGAGAACGTGGCCTTGCCGCTGCGCGTGCGCGGCCGCGAGGAGGCGACCTATCGCACTGACGTCACCGAGCTGCTGAAATGGGTCGGCCTCGGCGAGCGCATGCATGTGCTGCCGCCGGTGCTGTCTGGCGGCGAGAAGCAGCGCGCCGCCATCGCCCGGGCGTTGATCGAGCAGCCCGAGATCCTGCTCGCCGACGAGCCGACCGGCAATGTCGACCCGCCGCTGGCACGACGCTTGCTGCGGTTGTTCATCGAGCTCAACCGGCTGGGCACCGCCGTGGTGATCGCCACACACGACCTCGGCCTGATGGAACAGGTCGACGCACGGCGAATGATCCTGGCCGGCGGAAGGCTGGACATCTATGACTGACCTTCCCGCCGAACACCTCCAGGATCAGGGCATCGAGGAGGCCGGGATAAAACCCCGCGCCCAGCGCAAGATGGCGCCGATCGTGCCGGCGCAGAACATCGCCGGCCGGGCGCTGGTGCTGGTCATCGCCATCATGACGTTTCTGTCCTGCCTGACGTTTGGCGCCGTCACGCTGGTGCGTGACACCGCCTCCGTCTGGGAGAACCAGATCTCGCGCGAGGCGACCATCCAGATCAAGCCGGTCGACGGCCTCGACATGGAGGCCGCACTTGCGCTGGCCTCGCAGATCGCCGGCGAATTCCCTGGCGTGAAAAGCGCCCGGATCGTCGACCGCGAAGCGACGGCCCGGCTGCTCGAGCCTTGGCTGGGCTCGGGCCTGAACATCGATGAGCTGCCGGTGCCGCGCTTGATCATCATCACCATCGATGAGAACAACCCGCCCGATTTCGCCGCACTGCGCGCGGCAATCACGCCGAAGCTGCCGAGTGCCTCGCTCGACGATCATCGCACCTGGGTCGACCGGCTGGTTGCCATGGCCCGCACCACGGTAACGATCGGTGTCGCAGTGCTGGCGCTGATGCTGTCGGCGACGGTGCTGACCGTTGTGTTCGCAACGCGCGGCGCCATGGCCGGCAATGGTCACATCATCGAGGTGCTGCATTTTGTCGGCGCCGAGGCGCGCTTCATCGCGCGCGAATTCCGCCGGCATTTTCTGGTCACTGGCATGAAGGGCGCCGCGGCAGGCGGCGCCGCGGCGATCCTGGTCTTCATCGTCTTCTCCTGGTGGTCGTCACGCAACATGGCAACGCCGCAGGCCGACCAGGCGACCGCCCTGTTCGGCAATTTCGCCATCGGCTCGGCGGGTTATCTCGGGGTCGCTGTCATGGTGCTGGTGATCGGCGCGCTGACGGCGGCAACCTCCCATTTCACCGTGGTTACCTATCTCAGCGACATCGACATTCGCCAGCCGGACGCCGGCTAAAGGAAAGATCGATCACGGATGAAAACGCATCGTCACGAAAATTGCATTTTTTTCCTACCAAAGGCCGTATTTCGGGATTAACCATTTCATGATGGACGTTCGGGACTCGACCGATACCGCTGGATGCATGCCAGTGCTGGTTGCGCGCCCGCCTGTATTCGCCGAGCCTGATGAATTTGCCAAGCCGGGTCAGTTCGCCAAACATCGGCGGCTGCTGGCAGCCCGCTCCTTGCGCATCTCGGCTCTCCTTCTGCTCGCCTTTATGGCGCTGTTTGTCGCCGGCTTCGGCTGGTTCGCCAATACCGTCAGCCGCCTGACTACGCCCGCCAATCCGGCAAGGGCCGACGCTATCATCGTGCTGACCGGCGGCCAGTCGCGCCTCGACGCTGCGATGGGCCTGCTTGCGTTAGGCAAGGGCGAGCGGCTGCTGATCAGCGGCGTCCATCCCTCCGCCAGCCGCCGCCAGCTTCAGGCCGCGACCGGCGGCGACAAGAGGCTGTTTTCCTGCTGCGTCGACATCGACCGCGCCGCGCTCGACACGATCGGCAATGCCGAGGAAAGTGCCAAATGGGTCGAGGACCATGCCTACGGCACCGTCATTCTCGTCACCAATAATTATCATATGCCGCGTAGCTTGCTGGAAATGGGCCGGCTGCTGCACGGCGCCAGGCTCGAGCCCTATCCGGTGGTCAACACCAACCTCGAGAATGGCGGCTGGCTGACCAAGCCGGAAGCGCTGCGCGTGCTGTTCACCGAATACAACAAATACCTGCTGGCGCTGGCGCGCGGCATCATGCCGGCGAAGCAATCGCCCAACGGCGTCACGCTGGCCGACGCCGCGGGCGGAAGCTGAACGGCACCGGCACTTTTATTCCCTAGCTCTTATTCCTTGGCTGCTGCATCTGATCGCAAGCGTGCGATCTCCTGTTCGAGCCGTTCGATGCGCTTGTCGCGTTCGCCCAGCGCCGCCGCCACGTCGGCCGCTTCGAAACGCTGCGGGATGTGCTGCGAGCAATTTGAATCCCAAGCCGAAACCGTAAACAGGATAACCTGCTCGGGTCGCGCCTTATAGTCTTGCGGCATCAGCTTTGCCGTCAGCTCGGCATCGCCCTCGACGACGCGCGCCCTGCCCCAGATCTTGATGCGCTGCCGGTGCGCATAATCGATCAGGAATAGGAAAGCCGGTGGGTTGTCGCTGAGGTTGCCCTGGGTGATGAACTGCCTGTTGCCGGAAAAATCGGCAAAGCCGATCGTCCGTTCGTCGAGCACCGTGAGGAAACCGGCAGGCCCGCCGCGATGCTGGATGTAAGGCTGCCCGTCCGCATTGGCGGTCGACAGAAAGACGCTGGTCTGCGCCTCGATGAAGGCGGCGAGATCGGGCGTGATTGCCGCCTGCCAGCCGCCACGCTCCTCGACACGGGCATAGGCCTGGCGCGAGCCCTTGCGCGCCTGAATCGCCTTCACCGTCGGGGTGAAAGCAACATCGCTGGTGTGAGCGTTCATGGAAGCCTCCTCAAGCGCCAAGCTGCGCTGCATTGCTAGTCAGGAAATAGGTCCTTCCATCTTCGAGATGCAGATGCCAATATCTGCAATCTATCCTTCCGTTTTTCGGGAGGGCAAATTTTCGGGAGAGCTATGGATCGCCTCCAGTCCATGTCGCTTTTCGTTGCCGCGGCGGAGACAGGCAGCCTCTCGGCTGCCGGGCGCCGCTTCGGCATTCCGCTGACGACGGTCAGCCGCAAGGTTTCGGACCTGGAAAAGCACCTGAAGACACGGCTGTTGAACCGCTCGGCGCGGCAGCTGTCGCTGACCGATGCAGGCCACGCCTATCTCGCCGCCTGTCGTCGCATTCTCGATGAGGTCGGCGAGGCCGAGCGAATAGCCGCCGGCGAATACAGCGCCCCGACCGGCGAGCTGATCGTCACTGCGCCGATCGTCTTCGGCCGCCTGCATGTGCTGCCGGTCGTCACCAGCTTCCTCTCCGTCTATCCTGAGGTAGGTGTGCGGCTGACACTCGCCGACCGGATAACCCAGTTGGTCGAAGAGCACATCGACCTCGCCATCCGCATCGGCGAGCTTGCCGATTCGAGCCTGATCGCCACCCGCCTGGGTTCAATCCGCCGCGTCGTTTGCGCGAGCCCGGCCTATCTCGCCGAGCACGGCACACCGAAAACGCCGCAGGAGCTTGCAGCACACAGTGCCATCACCTTCGAAGGGCTCACCGCCGCAGCCTGGAGCTTCGCCACCGGCAAGGCCGAATTCGCCGTGCCGGTCCGCTCCAGGCTACGGGTCAACACCGCTGAGGCAGCGATCGATGCGGCGATTGCCGGCGTCGGCGTGACGAGGCTGCTTTCCTACCAGATCGCCGCCGCGGTTCGGTCGGGTACGCTGCGCCCGGTGCTGCAAGAGTTTGAGCCAGACCCATGGCCGGTGAGCCTCGTCCATGCCGGCCAGGGGCTGCTGCCGGTGAAGCTGCGCGCATTCCTCGACTTCGCCGCCCCGCGCCTGAGACAGCGCTTGCTGCAGGCGGCGTGGCAAACGTGACGAAGACGGCCCATCGCAAAACCGGAACCGATCATCGGCCTCGCAGCGTTTCCTTTTTGCCGGCGCTTGGTGTAACCAACGCACACCTCCTCACCGGGCACTTGCTGTATGCTCCATATCCGCTCGCTGGCATTCAATCTCGCCTTTTACCTCAATCTGATCGTCCAGATGATCCTCTGGACCCCGTATTATTTCCTGTCGCCGCGCCATCGCGCCTGGTTCGTGCCGAAATTCTGGTCGCGCACCAGCATGTGGCTCTACGACAAGATCGCCGGCACCAGAAGCGAGATCACCGGCCAGGAGAACCTGCCTGAAGGCTCCTTCATCCTGGCGCCGAAGCACCAGTCCTTCTGGGACACGATCGCTTTCCTGCCTTATCTCGACGATCCCGTTTACATATTGAAACGGGAGCTGACCTGGATCCCGTTCTTCGGCTGGTACATTTTGAAGATGCGGATGATTCCTGTCGACCGCGGCAGCCGCTCGAAGGCATTGAAGACGGTGATCGCCGCGACCAAACAGGAATTGGCGCGCAATCCGCGCCAGCTGATCATCTATCCCGAGGGCACCCGCCGGGCGCCGGGCGACGAACCGGTCTACAAATACGGCATCGTCGAACTCTACGCGCAACTTGGCATTCCGGTGGTGCCGGTCGCTCACGTCGCCGGCCTCTATTGGCCGCGCCGCAAATTCCTGCGCTATCCCGGCACGATCAAGGCGCGCTTCCTGCCACCGATCCCGCCCGGGCTCGGCAAGGACGAATTTATGCAACGGCTGATCGGCGAGACGGAGGCCGCCTGCGACCAGCTCCTCGTCGAAGCGTCGCAGACGCCGAACCCGCCGCCGATGCCGCCGACGGCGGTGAAACGGCTTGGTGAGCTGGACGCGAAACCTGAATTGAAAGGCTGAGACACCCGCCGCGGATGCCAGAAAGGCTCACGGCAAGGCAGCCAGGGCGGCTGTTGCAACCAGCGTCACGGCAAACACCACATTGATGATCCGCGACGCCAGCGGTTTGCGCAGCAAACGTGCAAAAGCCGCGCCGGCGAGAAGCCACAAGAGATGAATGGCAACAATCATCAAGGCGAGGACCGCCAGCTTGGCTGAAATAGCAAGACCGCCGGCGCCGGAAGACGCGCCGGCAAACACGGCGGCAATCGCCACATAGGCTTTCGGATTGGCAACGGCCAGAAGGAACCCGCCCAGGAAAGTGGGAAGCGCCGCCCCACCAATGCGTGCCGCCAGTGGCGGCGCCGTCGCTATCTTGAACGCCAGATAGAGGATGTAGGCTGCTGACGCGACCGCCAACAGCGCTGCGAGCTTCGGCAGCGCGGTGAGAACGGCCATGATGCCCGTCGCCACCACCAAAAGCACGAGGACCGTCCCGACAACGATTCCCGAGGCATAACGGAGCGAATCGCGCAGGCCGAACGCGGCGCCGATCGCGGTGACACTTATCGTCGCCGGCCCCGGGCTGCCCATAACGATGGCCGATGCCAGCACAAGCGCCAGCAATTGCTGCCATAGCTGCTGATCGAGAAGACCCTGTCCGGCCATGCGGCGTCCCTGCATCCTGTGACGAGGCAGGGACGGTAGGGCAAGGCAGCGGCGCCGGTCTTGAACGATCGTGCGCGGCTATGCGCTGGCCTTGTCGAGCTCGGCGATATCGTCCGGGCTGAGCTGCAACGACGCGGCACGCACCAGGCTGTCGAGCTGGTCGAGCGTCGTCGCGCTGGCGATCGGAGCGGTGACGCCGGGCCGTGCCATGACCCAGGCAAGCGCCACTTCCGCTGGCTTGGCCGAATGTCTGGCTGAAACGGCATCGAGCGCTGAGAGAATGCGCATGCCACGGGTGTTGAGATAGCCTTTCACACCGCCACCGCGCGGGCTTTTGCCGAGATCGGCTTCGCTGCCGTACTTGCCGCTCAGAAACCCCTTGGCGAGGCTGAAATAGGTGATGACGCCGATGTCCTCGGCCGCGCACAGATCGCGCAGCGGACCATCGAAGGACGAGCGGTCGTAGAGATTGTATTCCGGCTGCAGCACCTCGTAGCGCGGCAGGCCGCGCAGGCTTGCTACGTCAAGTGCGGCCCGCAACTGGGCGGCGTCGAGGTTGGAAGCGCCGGCATAACGGATTTTGCCCTTGTCGAGCAGTTTCTGGTAGGCGCCGAGCGTTTCTTCATAGGGAGTGGCCGGATCAGGCCAGTGCGACAGATAGAGATCGATTGTATCGACCTGCAGCCGCTTCAGCGAGGCGTCGATGGCCTTTTCGATATAGGCGGCGGACAGGTCCCTCTTGCCCTGTCCCATATCCGAACCGACCTTGGTGATAACGACAACCTTGTCGCGGTTGCCGCGGCTTTTCATCCATTTGCCGATAATGGTTTCGGATTCGCCGCCCTCGTGGCCGGCAATCCAGCGCGAATAGGAATCGGCCGTGTCGATGGCGTTGAGGCCAGCGTCGACAAAGCGGTCGAGGAGGTCGAACGAGGTTTTCTCATCGGCGGTCCAGCCGAACACATTGCCGCCCAGGACCAATGGCGCGATGGATAGGTCGGTGCGACCGAGACGACGCTTCTGCAAGGCTGATCTCCATGGTGATTCATGCTGGGGCGGGTGGGAGCCGCCGACCGAGCTAACCTATGTCGCACCGTGGCAACGTCAAACGCATAGCCTCTTTTCCAGCCCGCCGGCGCTTCACAAAACCGCGACCCGCCGCGCCGTGTCGGGCTTCAAGACGCTGTCCCGAATTTCCAAACCAGTACCCTCTGAGGAAACAATCTGGCAAGTTTAGCACATAGATTGTCAAATCTGCCAATTCAGACCTTTGCCGGCCGGCCATAGGTTCCGCGGCGCCGACGCAAATCTCGGCACGGTCTGGCCAAGCCCGGACTGTTTGCCCCGGATCGTTTGTTGTGGAGACCGGAATGAAAGCAATTGTATTTGACGCCATCGGCTCGCCGCGCGACGTGCTCTATGTGGACGACCTGCCGATGCCGCGGATTGGCGACGGCGAGGTGCTGGTCAGGATGGTCTCGGCCTCGATCAATCCGGGCGACTTCCTGTTTATCCAGAACCTCTATCCCGAACCGAAGAAGCCGCATTTTCCCCGGCAGATCGCGGGAAACCATGGCGCCGGCATCGTCGAAGCCGTTGGCGCGGACGTTTTGCTGGAACCGGGCACGCTTGTCGCATTCAGCTATTATGGCAGTTGGGCCGAGTACGCGGCCATCCCCGCCGAATGGCTGATCCCGTTGCCTGCCGGCTATCCGGTCGAACGCGCCGGGCAGATGGTGAACCCCATTACCGCGTGGGATCTGCTGGTGGATTCCCGTGTGCGGCCTGGCCAGTGGCTGGCTGTCACGGCCGGCTATTCGTCGATTTCGACAATGGTGATGCAGTTCGCCCAACGACGCGGTATCAACGTCATCGCGCTGGTGCGGCGCTCGCACCAAAGCTTCGATCTGAAGACGCTTGGCGCCGCCGCCATTCTTGACCTTTCTGACTTGAAGGCAAGTATCCGGGAAGCGGTGATGGATATCACCGGTGGCGCCGGATTGAACGGGATTATCGACAATGTCGGCGGACCTGTCAGCGGCGAATTGATCCGCACCCTGGCGCTCGGCGGGCAGATGGTGATCAATGGCGGCATGAGTGCCGAGCGCTTCGAACTGCACAATTTCGATGTGTTGCTGAGCGGCGTCGAGATCAGGGCGAATATCTATCGCTATTTCTTTTCGCCGCCGGTCGAAGCCGACCGGCCTGTGCTACGCGAGATCATCGACATCTTCGGCCAGCCCGGCTTCCACGTTCCTGTCGGCGGTCTCCACCCGCTGACCGAGTTCAAGCTTGCCGTGGCAAACAGCCTGGATCGCGCCGATCTTGGAAAACAGATTTTCAGGATGTAGCCCAGACCACGACGCCGAAAACATCATGGTCAACGATAAAGACGCTACGTCGCGATCCGTCTTGTCACCTCTTCCAGCCAGTGGTCGCTGATACCCAGTGCTTCGAGGTGCTCCAGCGTGCTGAGCACGTAGTCCTCATTCCTCCCCGACTGGCCGACGGCGCCGCCAACGACGGCCGCCGCCTCGGCCGCGTCGAGCGCACCGGCATATTGCTCATGGCTGCGGTCCACGACATAGGCGACGGCGTCGACCGTCTTGCCCCCATCCGTTTCAGCCTTGTCGAGGCGAACGCTGAGCACACGTTCGAGATAGACGTTGGTGACCAGTTCGCGCTCGCGCAGATAGGTGATGACCTCGTTGCGCAGCTCGCCTGGAACCCGGAACGCCAGCCCGATGCAGGAGCCTCCGCGGTCGAGGCCGAGCACAAGGCCGGGCCGTTCGCGCGTGCCGCGATGCACGAAAGAATAGACGCAGAGCGAACGGCGGTAGCCATGCAGGCGGGCGCGCCGCATCTCGACATGCGCGAATCCCGGTCGCCAGATCAGTGAGCCGTAGCCAAAAACCCAAAAATCGCCCATATCGCCAAGCCTGATTGTGACGAACCACCCACCGGTGGTGTTTCAGTCCGTCTACCTGTTGTTGCCGCAAGCGACAGCCCACCCGTGCCACCCCGCGTTAACGAAAGCCGCAGCATGACGTCAAGTGACGAGCGCCCGCCGCCCAGCCAACGTCGCCGCCTGTTGTGGCTTGCCGCTTTCATTCTCGTGCTGTTCGGCATCTACAGCGCGGGCTGGTTCTACCTGGCGGACCTGGTCGAGAGCGCAACCAAAAAGGCGGTCGCCGATCTCGACGACAAAGGCATCAAGGCCGACTGCGCCAATCTCGCGGTCAGCGGCTATCCCTTCAGCTTCACCGTTTCCTGCGACAGCCTGGCTTACGAGGACGACAGCCGCAACGTCGCGGCATCAACAGGCAAGATCAACGCCGCCACGCAGATCACTCGGCTTCTGTCGCCTGCCGCCGAGCTCAGGGGGCCGCTCAGGACCTCGGTTCCCGGCATGACCCCGCTCTGGATCGACTGGGATGATTTGCAAGCCGGCATAAAGCTGTCCTGGCCGCTGCCGAGGCGCCTCTCGCTGCAGGCAGAAGGCCTGTCCGGCCAGACCGATCCGGCAGACGACACCGATCCCGTCTCGCTGTTCAGCGCCGGAACTGCCATCGGGCAATTGCGCCCAAACGGCCCGGACATCGACTATGCCGGCAATTTCACCGATCTCGAAATCGACGCGGCGGCCATCGACGGGCGCGTCTTGCCGCCGCTCGACGGCAGCGGCGACGTGACGCTGAAGAACGGCGTCACGCTGATCAAGGCAAATCCGAAGAGCCTGCGCGGCCAGGCCGCCGAAATCCACGAGCTCGATCTGTCGTCCGGAACTGCGCGCATCACCGTTTCCGGACCGCTGTCGGTCGATGACGACGGTCTCATAAATGCCGACCTGACGATCAGGCTCAATGATCCGAAGGCCGTGGCGGCAATCCTCGCCACCGCCATCCCCGAGCAGAAGAAACAGATCCAAACCGGCTTTGCCGGACTGGCGCTGCTCGGCAACCAGCCGTCGATGCCGCTGAAGATCGTCAGAGGCAAGGCCTCGCTTGGCTTCATCCCGCTCGGCAAGATCAAGCCGCTCGACTAGAGCAATTCCAGGAAAAGTGTGAAACGGTTTTCCGTCCGGAATTGCGCAAAGAGATAGAGCGGTTCGGCGTTTCTGTGAAACGATGAACCGCTCTAAGCCGGGCCGGCCTGCGATCGGCCTGCCGCGGCCTATCCCTTCGGCGGATGTTCGATCGCCTGGCGGCCGAAATCCGGTACGTCGATGTCCTGGCCGGCCTCGATAATCGAGCGGCGGACGGCGCGGGTGCGGGTGAACAGGTCGAACAGCTTTTCGCCGTCGCCCCAGCGGATCGCCCGCTGCAGCGAGGACAGATCCTCGGAAAACCGCGCCAGCATTTCGAGAATGGCGTCCTTGTTGTGCAGGCAGACGTCGCGCCACATGGTCGGGTCGGACGCCGCGAGACGGGTGAAGTCGCGAAAGCCGGAAGCCGAGTATTTGATGACCTCGGACTTGGTCACCGACTCCAGATCGTCGGCGGTACCGACGATGTTGTAAGCGATGATATGCGGCAGGTGCGAAACGATGGCCAGCGTCATGTCGTGATGCTGCGGGTCCATGGTGTCGATGTTGGAGCCGCAGCGGCGCCAGAATTCCGAGAGCTTTTCCAGTGCTGCGGGATCGGTGCCGGGCAGCGGCGTGAAAATGCACCAGCGGTTCTCGAACAGTTCGGCAAAACCGGCGTCCGGTCCCGATTTTTCGGTGCCGGCCAAAGGATGGCCGGGGATGAAGTGCACGCCATCAGGCACGTGCGGCTGCATCTGCGCGATCACCGACGCCTTGGTCGAGCCGACATCGGTGAGGATGGCGCCCTTCTTCAGCGCCGGCGCGATCTCTGCGGCGACCGTGCCTGAAGAGCCGACCGGCACCGAAACGATAACCAGATCAGCATCGCGAACCGCCTCTTTCGCATCGTTCGTATAGGTGTCGCCAAGGCCGAGTTGGCTCGCGCGTGCCAGCGTCGCGTCGCTGCGCGTCGAAATCGCGACTTGGCCGGCGAGTCCCTCGCGGCGGATGACGCGGGCCAGCGACGAGCCGATCAGGCCGATGCCGACCAGCGCGATCTTTTCGAACATCGGTGAGGTCATGGTGTTCTAGCTTTTCAGGAATGTCGCGAGTGCTGCGACAACGCCGCGATTGGCCTCTTCGGTGCCGATGCTCATGCGCAGCGCGTTCGGAAAGCCGTAGCCGGAAACGCGCCGCAATATGTAGCCGCGCGCACCGAGGTAGTCGTCGGCGGCCGCCGCCGAATGCTTTTTGCCCTCGGGAAAGTGGATGAGGATGAAATTGCCGACGCTCGGCGTCACCCGCAGCCCGAGCCCGCTCAGTTGCTCGCTCAGCCAGGCTAGCCAGGTCTCGTTGTGCACGACGCTGCGTTCGATATGGGCGCGGTCGTGGATCGCCGCGATGCCGGCCTCGATCGCCGTCGCATTGACGTTGAAAGGCCCGCGCACGCGGTTGATGGCGTCGATGACGTGCATTGGCGCATACATCCAGCCGATCCGCGCCCCGCCCAGGCCCAATTTGGAGAAAGTGCGGGTCATGACCACGTTTTCCGCGCTGCCCACCAACTCGACGCCGGCTTCATAATCGTTTCGCCGGACATATTCGGCGTAAGCTGCATCCAGCACCAGAAGCACGTTTCGCGGCAGGCCGGCATGCAGGCGGCGCACCTCCTGGAACGGCACGTAGGTGCCGGTTGGATTGTTTGGATTGGCAAGGAAGATGATCCGGGTAGCCGGCGTCACCGCGGCGAGGATCGCATCGATGTCGGCGCGTTCATCGGTCTCCTTGACCGTTACCGGGACGGCACCGGCCGACTGTATGTAGATCTTGTAGACCATGAAGCCGTGTTCGGTGATGATGGCTTCGTCGCCGGGTGCGAGATAGGTCTGCGCCAGCAGGCCCAGAATCTCGTCGGAGCCGTTGGAGCAGACGATGTTCGCCGGGTTGAGCCCGTGCACCTCGGCGATCGCTTCCCTCAGGCGCCTGGCGCTGCCGTCGGGATAGACCGCGAGCTTGTCGGCGACCGCGCGCGCGGCCTCTATCGCCTTTGGCGAAGGACCGAGCGGGTTCTCGTTCGCCGACAATTTATGGACCTTGGCGACACCTTCAGGCGCCGCGCTCTTGCCGGGCACATAGGCTTCGATGTCCATGATGCCGGCGCGGGGCCTTGGACGTGTCTGATCCGGTGTCTGGCTCATTTCATGAAATCCGTCGAGAGTGCCTCCATCCGGAGGCCGCAGCGGAAATACAAGCCGTGGCCCGGAATGTCGAGGGGCGGCAATTCGGGATCAAGAACTTGCCGTTGACGAAGCCATGCGTCGGTCCTAGAAGAGCAGCAACAGTTCCGTGGTGATTTGGCCGGTCGGCTTGCAGCCACGTTAAACAACTTGCTAAAGGGCCGTTTGCATCTTGTAACCGGCTTTGCGAAGGCATGGCCGGTTTTTTGTTGCCCTGACTGGCTGTTGCTCGGACCGGTGGACAACTGAAGGCCGGGCAAGGAGATGTAATGGTCGCTTTGCGCGCGCGAAAAACCAACAACGAGGCCGACCAGCCGTCGAGCCCGGTGTTGCGTTTCGGCGCCGACAAGCCGCTCAAGCTCGACGCCGGCACGCTGCTGTCGCCGTTCCAGATCGCCTACCAAACCTATGGCACGCTCAACGACGCCCGCTCCAACGCCATCCTCGTCTGCCATGCGCTGACCGGCGACCAGCACGTCGCCAACACCAATCCCGTGACCGGCAAGCCGGGCTGGTGGGAAGTGCTGATCGGCCCCGGCAAGATCATCGATACCGACCGTTTCTTCGTCATCTCGTCAAACGTCATCGGCGGCTGTCTCGGCTCCACCGGCCCCGCCTCGACAAACCCCGCCACCGCCAAGCCCTACGGGCTCGACCTGCCGATCATCACCATCCGCGACATGGTGCGGGCGCAGTTGATGCTGATCGAGCATTTCGGCATCGAACAGCTGTTCAGCGTGCTGGGCGGCTCGATGGGCGGCATGCAGGTGCTGCAATGGGCTTCCAGCTATCCCGAGCGCGTCTTCTCGGCGCTGCCGATCGCCACCGGCGCCCGCCATTCCTCGCAGAACATCGCCTTCCACGAGGTCGGCAGGCAGGCAGTGATGGCCGACCCGGACTGGCACGGTGGCAAATATTTCGAGCATGGCAAGCGGCCGGAAAAAGGGCTGGCGGTGGCGCGCATGGCCGCCCACATCACCTATCTGTCGGAAGCAGCGCTGCACCGCAAGTTCGGCCGCAACCTGCAGGACCGCGAAGCGCTGACCTTCGGTTTCGATGCCGACTTCCAGATCGAGAGCTATCTGCGCCATCAGGGCATGACCTTCGTCGATCGCTTCGATGCCAACTCCTATCTCTACATGACCCGGGCGATGGACTATTTCGATCTCGCCGCCGACCATGGCGGCCGGCTGGCCGATGCCTTCGCCGGCACCAAGACGCGCTTCTGCCTGGTTTCGTTCACCAGCGACTGGCTGTTCCCGACCGAAGAGAGCCGCTCGGTCGTCCACGCGCTGAACGCGGCCGGCGCCTCGGTATCGTTCGTCGAAATCGAGACCGACCGCGGCCACGACGCCTTTCTGCTCGACGAGCCCGAACTGTTCGCCGCCATCAAAGGCTTCATCGCCTCGGCCGCCCGGGCAAGAGGGCTCGGCGCATGACCCCAAAAAGTTGCAGGCTTTTCGGATCAGGACCATGCGCCAGGCATCAGCGCATGACCCCGAAAAGTTGCAGACTTTTCGGATCAGGATCATGCGCCAGGCAAGAGCCGAACGCATGAGCGTCAACCGCGCCCAGCGCGTCGACCTCGAAGTCGTCGCCGATCTCATCCCGCCGCAGTCGCGGGTGCTGGATGTCGGTTCCGGCGATGGCCTGCTGCTCGAATTGCTGCAGGCGACCAAGAAGGTCGATGGCCGCGGGCTGGAACTGTCGCAGCGCGGCGTCAACGAATGCGTGGCGCGTGGCCTGTCGGTCATCCAGGGCGATGCCGACAAGGATCTCCAATTCTATCCCGACAAGGGCTTCGACTTCGTCGTCTTGTCGCAGACCTTGCAGGCGACACGCAATCCGAAGCTGGTGCTCGACGAACTGCTCCGGATCGGCAACCGCGCCATCGTCTCATTCCCGAATTTCGGCCACTGGCGGGTGCGCTTTTCGTTGCTCTTCAACGGCCGCATGCCGGTGACCAGGGACCTGCCCTATTCCTGGTATGACACCCCCAACATCCATTTCTGCACCATTCGCGATTTCGTCAATCTGTGCGACGAGCTTGGCGCGACGGTGGAAAAGGCGACCGCGCTCGACGCCAATGGCCAGCGGATCGGCTTCTCGATGCCGTGGTGGTTCTGGAATTTTTTCGGCCAGCAGGCGGTGTTTCTGCTGAAACGATAAGAGCCAATCGTCGCAGATCGTCCCCTTATTCGAGAACGTCGGTGGCCTTGTGCGGATGCGCAACGCCATCGACCAGGACCACGTCGGACTGAGAATTCTCGGTGCGCAGCGGCAAGATCTCCTGATAGGGCCGCGAGCGGTACCATGCGCGCGCCTGCTGCATGTCTGGAAATTCGATCATGACGAGGTGGCCCGGCCAGGTGTTTTCAACGACTTCCACCTCGCCTCCGTGCACCACGAAGCGGCCGCCAAACGGTTCCAGCGTTTCATCGATCTTGTGCAGGTACTCGACGATCTGCGGCCCCGGCGTGACCTGGCGCATATGGGCGACGGCGTAGGCGGTCATGGCGTATCTCCTTGTGGTCGAAGGCCGGACAACCGGCTTGATGGGAGCAGTTTGCCGAGACGTAATGCGCTGGTCGATTACCCCAGAGGTAATGACACTGAATACAAAAACCGACGCGCGGCTGCCGTCACCTGAAAGATATTTCCGCCTGGCACCGATGATTTCCACCCACCTGCGCTGTCCTTATCGATGAGCGCGCCTGGATGGTCCGGCGGCCGGGAACGAGAGGTGATCCATGGGATCGTTGCAAAATCAGAATGTCGTCGTCGTCGGAGGCAGCCGTGGTGTCGGCCGCTCGATCGCGGAGGCCGCTCTCAAGGAGAAAGCGACGGTGCTGTCCGTCGCCCGCGGAAAACAGGCCCTGGCGCAATTTGCCTGGGAGGTCTCGGGCGTGAAGACGCTCGCGGTCGATGCTACGGTGGACTCCGCCCCGGATAAGGTCTTCGCCGCGCTTGAGCCGGACGTACTGGTGATCTGCGCAGGTGCGCTGGCCCCTTCTGCGCCAGTGCATGAACAGAACTGGAAGGCGTTCTCGGCAAATTGGGACACGGACGTCAAGGCGTCGTTCCTGTTTTGCCGGGCCGCTCTGCGGCGTCCGCTCAAACCGGGGACCCGGATCGTTCTGATCTCCAGCGGCGCGGCCTTGACCGGCGGACCACCGAACGCCGGCGGCTATGCCGGCGCAAAACGCATGCAGATGTTCCTGGCCGGTCATAGCCAGAAGGAGGCCGACCGGCTTGGCCTCGGCCTGCGTTTCATGGCGCTCGCGCCGATGCGCATCATGCCGGAAACCGGCGTGGGCAAGGCCGGCGTCGACAGCATAGCGGCCTATATGGGCATCCAGCCGGCGGACTTCATCGCCGCCATGACCGACATGCAAACGCCGGCCGATGTCGGACGGGCGGTGGTCGCACTCGCCACCGGCCAGCCGCAAGGCAGTTCCTTCATGGTGAGCGGTAGCGGGCTTGCCCCGGCCGCCTGAGGGGCGCGTAATGCAACGCTCGCTCGTAACCGCACAAGCCACATGACAGACGCTCAACCACCTCTGCAGCCAGCACGCCAGCCGATCCTCGATCGGCTGGCCTTCGAGAAGGTCACGGCCGCGCATCGCCGCGAGCTCAAGCTGCATTGTTATCGCATGATGGGTTCGCTGCACGAGGCCGACGACCTCGTCCAGGACACGTTGCTTCGCGCGTGGCGCGCAAGATCGGAGTTCGACGGGCGAGGTTCGGTTCGCGGTTGGCTCTACATGATCGCGACCAACGCTTGCCTCAACGCCATCAAGGCGAGGTCGAGGGCGCGTCGCATTCTCCGGGAACCCGGACGGCCGCCCTCGCACGGGGCGGCCATAGGCGGGCCGGTAGCCGACATCGCCTGGCTGGAGCCCTACCCCGACGCCGAGCTTCCAGACGTTGCCGGCAGCGAGCCAGGTCCGGAAGCCCGCTACGAGAGCCGCGAGGCCGTCCAGCTCGCCTTCGTGGCGGCGATCCAGGATCTCCCGCCCAGGCAGCGCGCCGCGCTGCTGCTTGCCGACGTCCTCGGATGGTCGGCTGTCGAGACGGCGCGTTTGCTGGGCGGATCGACGGCTTCGATCAACAGCGCGTTGCAGCGGGCCCGCGTAACGCTGGCGGCGCGCTATCCTCAGGGACGGCCGGCCAGCCGATCACGGCCCAGCCGCGAAGAAGGCCTGCTGCTCGAACGCTACATGCAGGCCTGGCAGGCCGCCAATCTCGACGGCTTGATCGAGCTGCTGCGTGAGGACGCCATCTATACCATGCCGCCTTGGCGTGAATGGTATCAAGGCCGCGAAGCGATCCGCGGTTTCTTCGAGACCGTCTGGCCGAGGTTTGGCGGCTTCCGCACGCTGGCCACCCGCGCCAATGCCCAGCCGGCGGTCGGGGTTTATTCCCGCAGCCACGATGGCCCTGAATGGCGGGCCCATTCCCTGCATGTGTTCGACGCAGCCGAGGGCGGGATTGCTTCCTTGACGATCTTCATAGGGCCGCTCGGGCCATCTCTGTTTCCGGCCTTCGGCCTGCCACCAGCCTAGCTTACCCCTGGGCCAGCCTTATCGGTCAAGTTCCGGGAAATATGGGTCCGAGAAAAACCTTCGGTCGCGCTCGCCTTGCAGGCAGTCGATCGGTGCGTCGATGCGGATCGTCCTCGGATCCACCTTGGGATACTCGATGCCGCTGACCTCGAGGATCAGTTTGCGGCGAGTGGCGGTGGCGAATTCGGAAGCAGCATAGATCGGCAGCACGAACGAGCCCGGCCCGCCGGTAACGCATTCGGCATAATACCGGTCGAGATGGCTGAAGGTGGGTGACGGGCTGATCAGGATCGGCAGCCCGTTGATGACGATGCCCTTCGCCAGCGCTGCATCGCGTGCCGTTGTGACCGGCAAGCCGGTGTTGTTTGGGCCGTCCCCCGAGACGTCGATGACGCGGCGTTTGCCGGTGAAGGCCGTGCCGTTGAAAAGCTCGGCGCCGAAAGCCACAGCACCGGAAATCGAGGTGCCGCGAAAGCTCCTGAACGGGCGGGCCGCGATCTTGTCGGCGAAAGCGTTGGCGCTCTCCTTGCTGTCGACGACCTGCCAGGCAATGACCGCATCGTCGCGGATGGTGCCGGCCCATTCGAAGTAGGCGATGGCGATGCGGCCGAAGGTGCCGGCACGCACGGCGTTGATGAAGTCGGGGTGGCGCAGCGCCGCGACATAGCCGGCGCGCTGCAGGGCAAACTCCCTTTCATCCATTGACTGCGAGATGTCGACGGCCAGCACCAGCTCGACATCGACGGCAATTGCATTGGCCGGTGCGGCCGCAGGTGCCGCCGGGGTGCAGGCAAGGCAGGCGAGCAGGGCGAGAGCGTCAAGCATGGCCGATCGGAACGTTCCCATCTGAAACGATCGCGACAGTTTTTCGCCGCGATCGCGGCGAAATAAAGCTTGCCTTCTATTTCTTTCGGCCAGCCGAAACGATAACCGGGGGCGGTTCGATGGCACCTGCCCTGATACGGGCCGGCTTGAGTGGCGGCTGGCCGGCATCCTTGACGATGGTCAACGCCCGCCGGAAGAAGCGGGCATTGTGCTGGCCGCGGCCGATATTGAGGATCGCGGCGTCGGGAAGGCGCTTCTCCAGCATCGACAGCACTTGCCTCAGCGTTGGGCCGTCGAACGCGTCCAGCGCCTCGTCGATGATCACCCATTTCGGCCGTCGCAAGGCCAGCCTGGCAAAGGCCAGCAGACGCTGCTCGTCGTCGCTGAGCTCACGCTCCCAGCGCGCCGAGCGATCGAGCGAGGACGACAGGCGTTGCAGCCCGACATCGGCCAGCACCTCCGAGATCTCGGCATCGCTCGCCTCCGCCGCGCCGTCTGAATGGTTGAGCACCTCGCGCAGCTTGCCGAGCGGGAAATAGGGGGTACGCGGAACAAAGATCGGCGCTTCTCCGGCCGGCATGCCGATCCGTCCGCTGCCCCATGGCCACAGACCGGCAACGGCCCGGAAGAACAGCGTCTTGCCGGCGCCCGGATCTCCGGTGATCATGACCCGGTCGCCGGCGCGGATTTCGACATGCGGCTCGGCAAGCTTGGTGCATCCCTCCGGCGAGGCGATCTCGAGTTTCTCGAATGTCAGGCTGCCGTCCGGGTTTTCGCCGAACGAAATGCGCCTTTCCGTATCGTGCAGCGCGTCGGTGTCGCCAAGCGCGATGCGGAAGTCGGCGACCCGCATCAGCGTCGCGCGCCAATCGGCGATGCCGCCGATATTGTTGATGAACCAGCGCAGCGACGAATGGACCTGGTTGAAAGCGCCGACTGCCATCATCAAGCCGCCAAAGCTGATATCGCCGGCGAAATAGACCGGTGACGCGACCAGGATCGGCGCGACGACAGTGATCCAGCCATAGGTGTCGGTAACCCAGGAAAGATTGATCTGGGCGCTGTAGATGCGCCGCATGGCGCCCAGCACCGTGCCGAGATCGAATTCGAGCCGGCGCCTGGCATCGGCCTCGCCATGCGCCAGCGCAATGGCATCGACATTCTCGTTGACGCGAACCACCGAGGAGCGCAGCTCCGCCTCACGCGTATAGCGATCGTTGTTGAAGCGGATCAACGGTCGCCCGACCAGCCAGCTCAACCAGGAGGCGGTGCCAGCATAAAGGATCGCCGCCCAGACCATGTAGCCGGGTATGGCCAGCGAATGGCCGCCTATGTGGAAGACGAAGCCGGAAGACAGCGACCACAGGACCCCAACGAACGAGGCAAGCAGGATGCAGGACTGCAGCAGGCCGATGCCAAGACCGGTGGAAAGATCGGAGAGATGCCCGGCATCCTGCTGCAGGCGCTGGTCGGGATTGACGCCGATGGCGCCGGCATGGGTCAGCCGGAAGGCACGCGCCGGCCGCATCCATTCGTCGATCAGGTCGAGCGTCAGCGCCTCGCGCAGCTTCAGGCGGAGCATCTGGTCGAGCCGGGTCTGGCCGACATTGAGCACCACAAGCCCGCCGGCGATGCCGGCAAAGACCAGAAGCTGATGCAGGAAGGCCGGCATGTCGCGCCGCGCAAGCGCGTCGTAGAAAGGCTGGTTCCAGCGATTGAGCAGAACCTGCCCGATCGAGCTCGCCACGATGACGGCGACGATGCCGATCGCTGCCCAAAGCAATTGTTTTCGCACCGGCGAGGTGGTCAGCGCTATCTTGATTGTTGCCAGCTGCTCACGCAGGCTGCTGGCTTCGATCGACGTGGCAAGCTTCTGGGCGCTGGCCTCGACATCCGGACGATCATCCATCGGTTAAATCCTTGCATTCGGAGCAATGCCAAACCGGTCATAGGGATCGGCCGCACGGCCTTCAATCGGACAGCAAACCTGATATCGTCAGATAGGCGTGAAAAAGCACGTCTCGGATCACGAACGCGTCATCCTGGCGGTGCCGGGTGTTCGGCCCGCGACAGCCGGCCAAGCGTCGGCGCGCCATGCGGCGAGAGAACCGGCACGAAGACGCGGCGGGACGCGCGCTGGGCAACCGGCACGCCTTGATAGAGCCGCTTCTGCGCCTCGACGACAATAACGCCCGAAAAGATCGGCCAGAAGCGCCGGCCGGCGCGTTCCAGCACATTATGGAACTGCATCATGAAACGTCGCGGCGACGGCGGGAAGAACAGCGCATCGGACCACGCCGCCGGCGTGAAATTCGCTTCGCGCAGCAATTCGGTCAGCTGGCCGCGCGAGAACGGTCGGCCATTGCCGAAAGGCGTATGCTCGAAGCGTGCCCAGACACCGCGTCGGTTGGGCACGACGATGACGACACGGCCCGCCGGCGACAGCACCCGCCAGATCTCGTTCAGCGTCTCGCGCGGGTTCTCGACATGTTCGAGCGAATGGACGAGCAGCATGCGGTCGATGCAGGAATCGACCAGCGGCAGTTCCTCATCGAAGACCAGGGCGGTCGCCGTCGGCCCCGTCGCCGGCCAGACCACTGCGCCCTGTGTCGCCGGCATGAAGGCAAAGACGCGCTCGGCATCGCTGCCGAAGCGCTCCAGCCACGGCAAGGTGTAGCCGAGGCCGACCAGCCGCTCGTTGGGCACGACGGCCCATATCGAGGACAGCGCCATGGTGATCGAGCGTTCGGCCAGGCGGCCGAGCGTGGTCGAATAAAACGAACGGAGATCGACAATGTCTGAATGCATGCGCGGAACGGTAGCTTCGAAGCGGTCCAAGTTCAACAAAGGCAGATGACATCGGCTGGCAGGCGCCCTATGTCTGCGGCAATAAAGGGAGAGATGCGATGCCGGTCGAGATCGAACAATTCATGTGCCGCAGCGACAATTTCGGCGTGCTGGTGCATGACCCGAAAAGCGGCCAGACGGCGCTCATCGATGCGCCCGACGAGGCGCCGATCCTGGCGGCGATCAAGCGCACCGGCTGGACGCCGACGATGATCCTGACCACCCACCACCATCTCGACCATGTCGAGGCCAATCTGGCGCTGAAGGAGCGTTTCAAGCTGCGCATTGTCGGGCCGGAAGCCGAAAAGGCAAAGATTCCCGGCATCGACGAAACTGTCGAGCAAGGCTCGGTCGTCCATCTCGGCGACGAGCGGATCGAGGTCATCGCCACACCCGGCCACACCGCCGGCCATGTCACCTATCATCTGCCGGCGTCGAAAGTGGCTTTCGCCGGCGACACGCTGTTTGCGCTCGGCTGTGGGCGGCTGCTCGAATGCAAGCCGCCGGTGATGTACGAATCCCTGAAGAAGCTCGCGGCGCTGCCGGCCGAGACGGTTATCTATTGCGGCCATGAGTATACGCTGGCCAATGCCCGTTTCGCGCTCACCGTCGACCCGACCAATTCGGCGCTGAAAGAGCGCGCCGCCAAGGTCGAGGCGCTGCGCGCCGACGGCAAGCCGACGCTGCCGACGACCATCGGCGAGGAACTGTCGACCAATCCGTTCCTGCGCTGGCACGATCCGGCGATCCGCAGGCATCTCGGCCTGGAGAACGCCTCCGACGCCGAAGTGTTCGCCGAGATCCGCAAGCGCAAGGACAATTTCTGAGCGCAACAGCGATGACCAGTTCCGCCGAAATCATCGCCCTGCTCGGCCTGAAGCCGCATCCGGAAGGCGGCTGGTATGCCGAGACCTTTCGCGACGGCGCGGAAGGCGCCCGCGGCCATTCGACGGCGATCTATTTCCTCCTCGAGAAGGACCAATTGTCGGCCTGGCACCGGGTCAGGGACGCGGCGGAGGTCTGGCACTTCTATGACGGCGCGCCGCTTGCGCTATCGATACACCGAGAAGGCGGTCCCGTCATCGAGCAGGTCCTCGGTACGGCACTTGCCGCGGGCGAGCGACCGCAGATCGTCGTGCCGGCAGGCTGGTGGCAGTCGGCGCGCAGCCTCGGCGAATGGACGCTGGTCGGCTGCACCGTGGCGCCGGGCTTCGATTTCGCCGCCTTCGAACTGGCCGAACCAGGCTGGCTGCCGGGCACGCCCTAGTGATGAAGTTTTGACGCTTGGTACCCAACGACAACCGACGCCCAGGGCGGGAAAGAGACGGTCCGGTTTGTTCAAGCTGACACAGGACGATGATCTTGGCTGTCGCGAAAGTCATTGGCGGAATGCCGAGTTTTACGTCCGAATTTTGCGACGGAATTTTCCCTGACGTTTCAGTGTCGGCGATCTGGTCAAAACTTTAGGAATAATGCGACATCTCAGGACGCGCCAGAGTCCTCTGGTTTTTCTTTCACAGCGTCGGCAAACTTGTGCATTAACCGCACAAGTTCGTCGATGTCGTGTGCGTCCCAGTTTTCGAAGATGGCGCGAGCGTTTCTCTCTCGTGCAGCGTCAATCTTGTCGGTCATCGCCTTGCCCTTGGGCGTGACAACAGCCTCATTCACGCGGCGGTCTGTCTCGCTCTGCCGGCGCACGGCCAAGCCAAGGCTTTCGAGTTTCGCCACTTGACGGCTGACGGTGGTGTAATCGCGGCCAGCCCGGTCAGCGAGGTCCACTATCCCGATCGGCCCAAGCCGCTCTATCCCGACCAGCAGGGGAAACAGTGCGCGGTCGAGCGCAATTCCGGCCTCCTTTACCATCTGCTCATCGCGCTGAGGCCGGTTCATAAGGCTGGCAATCTCGATCAGCGCTCCGTGGAGTTCGCGAATCTGACGACTTCCAATATGTGTATTTTTCACATTTTTCATTGACGGCGCTCCAACTCTCCTATTATGTGCATTTTACACGCAAGGAGATCGATATGACAAATGGTTTTGCGGCAGATGTGCTCATCTGCGGCGCAGGAGCGGCTGGCCTGACGCTGGGGATCGAGCTTGCACGGCGGGGGATGTCTTTCCGGCTGATCGAGAAGATGAGGGGACCTTTCCGTGGCTCGCGCGGCAAGGGTATCCAGCCTAGGACACAGGAGATTTTCGAAGACCTCGGCATTCTCGACAAGGTCGTTGCCGCAGGCGGCGTCTATCCGCCGTTGCGCGTGTATAGCGATGACGGCAGCTATACCGAAAAGGACACCAGCGAGCGTCCCGATCCGACGCCGGCGGAGAGCCTTACCATATCGCGCTGATGATCCCGCAATTCCTCACCGAACGGATCATGCGAGAGCGGCTAGCCGAACTAGGCCATAGGGTCGAGTACGGATGTGAGTTGGTTGGGTTCGACCAAGGCGAGAACGGTGTCATGGCACGTCTTGCGGGGCCGAATGGCGAGCAAACCGTTCGCGCACGCTACCTTGTCGGGGCGGACGGCGGGCGCAGCTTCGTGCGGGGCACGCTCGGCTTGGATTTCCCCGGCAAGACGCTGGGCGTGCGTGCGATCGTGGCGGATGTGCTGTTGACCGGGCTAGACCGCGATGCGTGGCACCAGTTCAACGACGGTGACATGGAGCGAATGGTCGCGATTTGCCCGCTCGCCGGAACCGATCTCTTCCAAATTCAGGCACCCATTCCGTTAGACGGCGAAGGGGACCTCTCGGTAGAAGGACTGGGCCGCTTGATTAATGAGCGGACAGGCCGCGCCGATGTGCAGGTGGATTCGGTCACCTGGGCGTCGGCCTACATGATGAACGCCCGGCTTGCCGATCGCTACCGGGCTGATCGCGTCTTCCTCGTTGGCGATGCGGCGCATATCCATCCGCCAACGGGCGGCCAAGGCCTGAATACCAGCGTGCAGGATGCCTATAACCTGGGCTGGAAACTCGCCGCCGTACTCGGCGGTGCGGATGATAGCCTGCTCGACACCTATGAGGAGGAACGGCGTCCTGTTGCGGAATCGGTTCTCGGCCTTTCGACCCGGCTGCTCGACGCCCAGAAACAGGGTGGAATGCGCCGCGGCCGCGAGGTGCGCCAGCTCGATATCGACTATCCGGACTCGCCGCTCTCCAGGGAGCTGGCCGAACGCAGCAGCGGCCTGCGTGCGGGGGACCGCGCGCCGGATGCCCCAATCAGGGGCGCGGCGGGCCAACCATCGCGACTGTTCCAACTGCTCCAAGGGCCGCATTGGACGCTGCTCGTCCGTGAAGCCGGGAGAGAGACGGTTGGGCCACGCCAGGGGCTGCATGTCCACTACATCGGCCCGCAAGGCGATATCATCGATGCCTGGGGACACCTTCGCGATGCTTATGCACTGGCACCGGGCGAGTGTGTGCTGATCCGGCCGGACGGGTATGTCGGTGCGATCACGATTCTTGATGCAGACCGAACCGCGAAGCTCGAAATCTATTTGGGCTGCATGGGTGTAGTCCAACCCGAAGAAGAACCGAAATGAGCGTCGAGAGGTGTTCGAAGAATGAGGCTGGCGCGTCGGATGGCGCGTCGGATCTTCCGCCGCTTGCAGGCCGGCATCACCTGAATATCGACATACCTAGCCCAGCAGCAAACCCAGCGTGATCGCCAGTTGGCCGGCATAATACAGCGTCCAGACTGCGTGGCGCATCCAGGCGCGGTGTGGCGAGATGGCGGGCAGCAGGAACTTTTCCGCGGCGAGCAGCCCGTCGGATAGGATGAGCAGGACGACGCCGCCGACGACCCCGACGCTGTTCAGGGTGAGCGCCGCAATGCCCATGGCAAGCAGCGCCGCGGCATGGATGCCAATCGGCAAACGCAAGGCCGGGCCGATGCGGCGCTGGAGCGCGAAAACCATGGCCAGCACCGACACGATCATCGCCAGCACGATCGCTGCCCGCCACGGCTCGGCCGAAAGCAGCCTGAGGCCGCCGCCGGCACGCAGGAACAGCACGACGTAAAGCACGTGCGCGGCAAGAAAACTGGCCGTGCCGCCAAGAAATGCCTTCTCGCCGTCGCGCGACAGGAAGGCGTCGCCGATGGCACTGGCGCCGAGCGCGGCGACGAGCAGCCATGGGCCGCCCTGCTGCACGACCAGCACCGCCAACATCGCCACCGCCAATGTCCTTGCCGCCGACCGCGAAAGACGCGGCGGCATGCCGAGGCTGAACGCGTAAATCACCGCCGCCGCCAGCGAAAACAGCAGCGTCGCATTGGCATTGGCATCGATGCCGCCGGGAAACGGCATCATGCGTTTGCCTCGCTCGCGGCCCTCTTGCGCAGGAACAGCGATTTCGCCGCCAGTGCCGCGCCGCCGGTGATCAGCACGCAGGCGGCGAGGATGCGCCATGACGGCTCGGCGAAGCCGGCTGATATCAGCACCAGGGTGGACAGCAGCGGCGCGGCATAGCTCGCCGCCCCCAGCACCTGGATGTTACCGCGCTTGACGCCGATGTCCCAAGCATAGAACGCCGCCCCCACCGGCATCAGACCGAGGCCGAGCACGGCCAGCCACTGGCCGGCGCCGGCGGGCAGCACCGTCTGTTCAAGCAACAGATGGCAGACCAGCGAAAGGGCCGCGGTGGCGGCGCAGAACCAGGTGACGATACTAGTCGGCACCGACGGGAAGCGCCGCGACAACAGCGAATAGGACGACCACAGCACCGCGCAGACGCCGGCCATGGCGTAGCCGAAGGCATAACGCGCATCGAAGGCAAGCCCGCCGCCCTTGGTGACGATCAGGACCGTGCCGGCAAGGCCGAGCAGCGCGCCGGCGACGTGGTTCCAGGCCAGCCGCTCGCCCGGCATCAGCGCCGACCCCAGCACGATCAGCAGCGGCCACAGATAGGCGATCAGGCTGGCCTCGACGGCCGGCGCATTGCGCAGCGCGGTGAAATAGAAGAAGTGGTAGCCGAACAGGCCGGCAATGCCGATCACCCAGACCTGGCGCGGTATCTTCGCGGCCCCGTCGGCTGCCGGCATGAACAGCCGGGCAACCAGCCCGACACAGGTGCCGATCGTAAAGGTGATTGCCGAAAGCAGGAACGGCGGCACGGCGCCCGAGGCATCCGTAAGCAGCGCCAGCAGCGCCCACATGGCGACCGCGGAGAAGCCGATCAGTGTTGCGCGCGCCATATCCGTCGCCCCTGCCCGTTGGCGGCGCACCATCACGCCTATTCGTTTGCTTCGAACCGCTCCGCGCTGATCGTCAACGGGCCGATTTGCGTGCTGACCGTGGCGCGGATCGGCGCATATACGCCGCTTTGGCCGACCGGTGCAAACGTCACCATGATGCGGCTGCGTTTCTTCAGGTAATTCAGCGCCTTGCGGTTCTTGCGGTAGCCGGCCACCGGCTCGAAGCCCAGCCTGCAGGTGACCGTATCGCCCTTGTAGCCGGTCACCGAGATCGACCCTTTGGACTCGTAGGTCAGTTTGAGATCGGCACGCATTTCGCCGTCATAGAGCTTCACCGTGCGCCCGCAGACCTGGTCGAGGCTGTCGGCATGGATCACGGTCGCGGCCATCGGATCGAGGACCGATACGAGATGGCTGCCGACCAGCGGTATCCAATTCTCGGGATTGCGCTTCTTCGGCTCAGGCACGACCTTGGTTGAGGTGACGACGCCGTTGGCAAACTGGATGTCGATCATCGATGCCTTCTTGCCGGACGTGTAGTCGGCGTGGAACGCTTGCGGCTGCAACTGCTTGCCCGAAATCTTGCCCTTTGACGAGATCGTGCCTCGCGTATCGTCGAACAAAGTGGCGAGCCCGGCGGCGGAAACGCTACCCTCGATCGAATAGCTGTCACCCTCGTACTGGCTGGAGAATTTCGCCTTGGCCACGGAGAGGCCGAGGAACGACACCGAATATTCGCCCGTGAAGGATTGCGGCTCAGCGGCCGAAACCGTCGTCGACAGCGCGACGGCCATCAGCACGACCAGGGCATGGAGGAAAGAACGAGGCATGGCGGGTCCTTGATTGTCGACCGGACGGGGCGGCTCCGGTCTGGCATGTCCCTGTGCGACCGCTTATAGGCTGAATTCCGGCCTTAATGTGAAAGGCGCCGTCGGCAGGCAACGTTGGGGCTGGTCGACAGCCAAAATAAAAAACCCGCCTCGGCGGGCGGGTCGTTGGAGCCAATTAGCACCATACCGAAATTAGTAGCATAGCTGCCGGCACAAAGCAAGAACAAAATGTGGCGCCCTCGACGAATTTGCCGATCTGCCTCGGCCCGGCAGAGGGAAAGGTTGCGGCTTCACTCCAGCTTGCGTTCCTCGCCCCCCACGAAAGTGGGGGAGCGCAACCATCATGCGGTGGGCGAGGAACCTAGGTCTTGAGAGATCCGCGGGACAGCAACATCTCCTCCTGAGGGGGCGATCAGCAGCTTCACCGACGACACCTACTCCGAAAGTGCGATTCCCCATCCCCGAAGCAACCCCAAGCTTGACGCATCGGCGAAATGCAACTATGGAACGCCAACTTTTTCCATAAGGCCGCCTGACCGAAACCGCGCGCCACCCGGCGCGGGTCGAATGTTTGGCCAGGACCGAGAACCGAAGGTTAGAACCATGTCCCGCACCTGCGAACTCACTGCCAAGGCAGTCATGTCCGGCAACAATGTGAGCCACGCCAACAACAAGACCAAGCGTCGCTTCCTGCCCAATCTCGTCAATGTGACGCTGATCTCGGAAGCGCTGAACCAGAACGTGCGCCTGCGCATTTCGGCCAACGCGCTGCGTTCGGTCGAGCATCGCGGCGGCCTCGACGCCTTCCTGGCCAAGGCCGACGCCAAGGAATTGTCGCAGCGCGCCCGGCTGCTGAAGAAGCAGATCGCCAAGAAGCTCGCCGAACAGCCGGCCGCCTGAGTTTTTCGGCGGCAGCCGCCTTCCAGGGCGTGATCCGGTTCCGGATCGCGTTCCGCTGGTTCCATTACCCAGGATAAAAAAATGACTTTCCTCTCGCGGTACCTGCCCTTCGTGGCGGCCATGGCGCTCGTCGTCGTGGCCTCGAACATCCTCGTGCAGTTCCCGATGCAAGGCGTAATCGGCGGGCTGTCGCTGGCCGACATCCTGACCTGGGGCGCCTTCACCTATCCGTTCTCCTTCCTGGTCACCGATCTCGCCAACCGCCGCTATGGGCCGGCGGTGGCGCGCAGGATTGTCTTTGTCGGCTTCATGACAGCGGTGGTCTGCTCGATCGTCATCCCACCGCTGCTGTTTCGCCACGGCCTGATCGAATTCGAGACCGCCGCCGACCGGCTGGTGCGTATTGCCGCAGCGTCGGGCGCTGCCTTCCTCACCGCGCAGTTGCTCGACGTCACCGTGTTCAACCGCCTGCGCCGGCAGAGCTGGTGGCGCGCGCCGATCGTCGGCACGCTGGTCGGCTCCGTTTTCGATACGGTGGTGTTTTTCACCGTCGCCTTCGCGGCGGCTTTCGCCTTCGCCGGGCCGAATGACGGCTTTGCGCTGGAAACCGCACCGCTGATGGGCGTGCTGCCGGTCGAAACGATGCGCTGGGTCTCCTGGGCGCTCGGCGATCTCGGCGTCAAGCTGATCATCGCGGTGGTGGCGCTGATCCCTTACCGGCTGCTTGCCGCCCGCTGGAGCCAGCCGGCACTGGCAGCATGATCCCGAAAAGTGGGAACCGGTTTTCGGACAAGATCATGCTCAAAGACTATCGAGCATGATCCCCTGGCTTCAACTGGACTCGGCAAAAACGCCTGACGGCGGACAGGAACTCCGCCTGAAGCGGCGCGGCGGCGAATTCTCGATCATGCTTGGCGCGAACGAGCTGATGAACAGCCGGCTCAGCGGTTCCGAAGAGGCGCTTGCGAAACTGTCCTGCCAAAGGATTGCCGGCCGCCGGACCCCAAACATCCTGATCGGCGGCCTCGGCATGGGCTTTACCTTGCGCGCGGCGCTGGCCGAGCTCGGCGACGATGCGCAGGTCACCGTTGCCGAATTGGTGCCGGCGGTCGTGGCGTGGGCGCGCGGCCCGATGGCCGAAGTTTTCGACGGTTGCCTTGACGACCGGCGTGTCGGCATTCGCGAGGCCGATGTCGGGCAGCTCATTCGATCGCAAGCATCGGCCTGGGATGCGATCCTGCTCGATGTCGACAACGGCCCCGAGGACATCGTCTACAAGGCCAACGATGCGCTCTACAGCGCTGCCGGCCTCAGCGCCGCACGCGCTGCGCTCAAACCCGGCGGTGTGCTGGCGGTCTGGTCGCAAGGCCCTGACGCAGCTTTCACCCGGCGGCTCAGGCAGGCCGGCTTCACGGTCGACGAGGTCAAGGTGCGGGCTCACGGCAAGCGCGGCGCCCGTCACATCGTCTGGCTCGCGAGCAAGGGGCAATAGGCCCCTTGTTGGACGCCGCCCGGTACGCCGGCGAATCTCTACTTCGCCTTCTGAAGCTCGGCGGCGAGCGCCTGCAGCAGCCCGCGTGTGCCCTCCTCGCGCCCTTGCGCTGAATCGACGCCATCGAAGAACGCACCCTGTTCGGTATAGGTCAGGCGGGTGCCCTCGCCGGAAGGTGCAAGCTCGACCGTGGTGAGCGACGCCGACAGCGGCTGCGCCCCGACCGCCATCCGGTATGAAAATACGATGCGCCGGTCAGGGACGATGTCCTGGAACTGCGCATCGAGCCTGATCTCCGGGCCGCCCTGATAGCTGAACCGCGAAACCTCGCCGCCGCCGACATGGAAATCGAAGGTGAACTCGGCGATGGTGAAGCCGTCGCCTTCGACACGCCAGCGCCGCACCATCGCTTTGTCGGCAAAGGCGAAGAAGACGCTCTCGGGCGATTGCGGATAGGTCCGCTCGATCGTGAAGGTCGAATGGATGACGGAGTGCTCGTCGTTAACCGGGGCAATCTGGTTCATTTCTTGTCGTCCTTTTCCTGGTCGTGGAGTGTTGCTTTCGGTTGGTCAGTCTCCGCCAGGATCTGGCCGAGACGGTCGAGCTGGCGTTCGGCCGGCGTACGGCGCGCGGCGATCCAGTCGGCAAGCGGGGCAAGCCCGCCGGGCTCGATCCGGCAGGTGCGCACGCGTCCGACCTTCTCGCTGCGGATCAGCCCGCACGCTTCCAGCGCCTGAAGATGCTGGAGCACAGCGGCGAAGGTCATGCCGAACGGCTCCGCCAACTGGCTGACGGTGGCCGGCCCGCGGCTCAGCCTTTCCAGGATTGCCCGGCGCGTCGGCTCGGCAAGAGCCCGCAGGATGCTGTCGATCTCGGAATACTTAAGCATGGACTTGAGTATTTCGCCGATGACACAAATTGTCAAGTCACGACTAAAGTATTTTTTGTAGGTGGCGAAGCTGGCTGGAAAACTCGCGACGCGGGTCATTGCCAGGGGAAATTGCAAGGGAAATTGCCTGCGCTGCAAAACGGCGCGGAAACGCCAGCGATGCTGTCGGCCAGCAGGCCGGTCGCGCGTCAATCCTCGTGCAGCACAAATTCCAGGTAAAGATTGCGCTGCAGGATCGAGTGGTTGTCGTCGGACATCAGCGACACGATCAGCGCGCCATCGTCGCGGGTCCAGACATCGAGCGCTTCCATGTTGTCGATCTGGTAGCCCATGTCGGCTTCGAGCAGCACCGGCCCGTCGGCGACGGCGCCCTTCTCGACGCTTTCGCCATAGATGCGCCGCAGCCGCATCTTGACGCCGCCAGCCATCGAAAAACTGCGCTCCAGAAGCAACAGGTCGCCGTCCGGCAGGAAGGCGCCGTCGGTGATGTCGAAATCGCCATTGCGCTTGACGGTGAAGACGCCCTTGCGCGGCCCTTCGATGATCGCGGCAAAGATGTTGCCGGCCTTGTCGAGGCTCTTTTCCGACACCACGACCAGGCCGCCCGCGTGCTGCCCGTACGGATGGGCGCGGGTGACGGTCTCAAAGCCGCGATTGCGGCGGAGTTCCCAGGCCGGAATCAGGAAGTCCAACTGCTTGAACGGCGCCTTCATGTCGTCCGGATCGATCTTGAACTCGGCGATGCGGTGATCGCGCTCGAAACCGACCGTGGCAATACCGTCCTTGACCGCGAGGCCTTCGGCATCGACTGCCCATTTCTCGTCGATCGGCTGGCCGGCCGCATCGACCATCTGCTGCATGCGAAAATTCTGGATGCCGGAAGGCCGCTTGTCGGCATCGTGGACGAGGGTGCCGAAGAACCAGAAGCCGGTGTCGGCAACGCCGATGAAATCGCTGCCTGGCTTGAGGAACCGAAGCGCCGACAGCGCACCGAAATCGCGCGTCGGCGAGGTCATTTCGAGCCCGCCGACGAATTCGAGCGGCCCGAACTGTTTTTCGTCATTGCCGATGCGAAACTGGGTTATGGGCCGGGCCGAGATTTCGGCCGGCTCGACCGAGGCCGGCCCGGCAGCGACAGCCGGGGCCAAAGTGATGCCGAACAACGCGATGGCGGCCAAAAGCTTCTGCCAAAAGCCGCCGCGGGAACAAATCATCCGGCGCGCCGCATGCCGCCGCGCCGCGTGTCGCGCACGGTTTCCTCGGCGAACAGCGAGGCCAGCTGCTCGGTCATGGCGCCGGCCAGTTCTTCGGCATCGACGATGGTGACGGCGCGGCGATAGTAGCGGGTGACGTCGTGGCCGATGCCGATGGCCAAAAGCTCGACCGGCGAGCGCGTCTCGATGAGCTCGATGATGGCGCGCAGATGCCGCTCAAGATAATTGCCCGGATTGACCGACAGCGTCGAATCGTCGACCGGCGCGCCGTCCGAGATCATCATCAGGATCTTGCGCTGCTCCGGCCGCGCGATCAGCCGGTTATGCGCCCACAGCAGCGCCTCGCCGTCGATGTTTTCCTTGAGCAAGCCCTCGCGCATCATCAGGCCGAGGTTGCGGCGCGCCCGCCGCCACGGATGGTCGGCGGATTTGTATATGATGTGGCGCAGATCGTTGAGCCGGCCGGGGTTCGGCGGCTTGCCTTCCTTCAGCCATTTCTCGCGCGCCTGTCCGCCCTTCCAGGCGCGGGTGGTGAAGCCGAGGATTTCGACCGAGACGCCGCAGCGTTCCAGCGTGCGCGCCAGGATGTCGGCGCAGGTGGCGGCGACGGTGATCGGCCGGCCGCGCATCGAGCCGGAATTGTCGAGCACCAGCGACACCACCGTGTCGCGGAATTTGGTATCGCGCTCCTGCTTGAAGGACAGCGGCTGCATCGGGTCGATGACGACGCGCACCAGCCGTGCCGGATCGAGATAGCCTTCTTCGAGGTCGAAATCCCAGGAGCGGTTCTGCTGCGCCATCAGGCGGCGCTGCAGCCGGTTGGCCAGCCGCCCGACGACGCCGGAAAGGTTGGCGAGCTGCTTGTCGAGGAAGGCGCGCAGCCGGTCGAGCTCCTCCTCCTCGCACAGTTCCTCCGCACCTACGGTCTCGTCGAAGGCCGTGGTGAAGACCTTGTAGTCGATCTCTTTCGGCAGATTGGTGAAGGGATTGTCGTTGCGGCGCGCCTCGCCGGGCGTCTCCGCATCGGCGTCGTCATCGTCGGAGAGATCCTCGGCGGTGGCGTCGGAGGCCTCTGTCTCGGCCGATTGCTCGTCGTCCGACGATGCCTCTGTATCCTCGGACTGCGACTGCTCGGAGCCCGAATCGTCTTCGCCGCCCTCCTCGCTCTGCTCCTCGCCTTGCGGCTGGTTTTCGTCGTTGTCCTCGGAGTCTTCCGTCTCCTGGTCGTCGCCGAGCTCCTCGGCCATTTCCATGGAGGCGAGCATCTCGCGCACCACGCGGGCGAACGCCTGCTGGTCGTCGAGCTTTGCCGACAGCCCGTCGAGGTCGGCGCTGGCCTTTTCCTCGACCCAGGGGCGCCAGAGATCGACCAGCCGTTCGCCGCTCTTCGGCACAGTGCGGCCGGTCAGTTTTTCGCGCACCATCAGTGCCAGCGCTTCCTCGATCGGCGCGTCGGCCTTGTCCTTGACGTCGACGAGGTTGGCCCTGGCGTATTTGTCCTCGAGCATCGAGCCGATATTGTCGGCGACGCCCTGCATGGCGCGGCTGCCGATCGCCTCCACCCGGGCCTGCTCGACCGCGTCATAGATGGCGCGGGCCTGCTTGCCTTCCGGCGCCAGCCTGGTGTGGATGCGCGCATCGTGGCAGGCGCGCTTCAGCGCCATGGAATCGCCGAGCCCGCGGGTGATGGCGATGTCCGCCTTCGATGCCTTCTTCGGCAATTCGGGCAGCCGGGCGCGGCTGCCGGCCAGCGCCGGCCGATCCTTGGCGAAGCCGACCTCGAGATCCTTGTCGCCGGCAATGGCGCGCATGCAGACGGTGACGGCGCGCTTGAAGCTGTCGTTCTCAGCGCCGGTCTTGGATTTGTTTCGCGTGTTGTCGCCCGGACCCGCCATCGAGACTCTGCTTAGCCCAGCACCACATTGGCAGCCGATTCCGGCAGATCCTCGCCAAAGGCGCGCTGGTAGAACTCGGCGACCAGCGAGCGTTCCAGCTCGTCGCATTTGTTGAGGAAGGTCAGCCGGAACGCCATGCCGATATTGCCGAAGATTTCGGCATTCTCGGCCCAGGTGATGACCGTGCGCGGGCTCATAACGGTCGACAAGTCGCCGTTGATGAAGGCCGAGCGCGTCATGTCGGCGACGCGCACCATCTTGTTGACGATCTCCTTGCCCTTGCCGTCGCGATAGTGCTTGGCCTTGGCCAGCACGATGTTCACCTCATTGTCGTGCGGCAGATAGTTCAGCGTGGTGACGATCGACCAGCGGTCCATCTGCGCCTGGTTGATCTGCTGGGTGCCGTGGTAGAGGCCGGTGGTGTCGCCCAGCCCAACCGTGTTGGCGGTCGAAAACAGCCGGAAGGCCGGGTGCGGGCGGATGACCCGGCTCTGGTCGAGCAGCGTCAGCCGGCCCGACGATTCCAGCACGCGCTGGATGACGAACATCACGTCCGGGCGGCCGGCATCGTACTCGTCGAAGCACAGCGCGACATTGTGCTGATAGGCCCAGGGCAGGATGCCGTCGCGGAATTCGGTGATCTGCAGCCCGTCCTTGACGACGATGGCGTCCTTGCCGACGAGATCGATGCGGCTGACATGGCTATCGAGATTGACGCGCACGCAAGGCCAGTTGAGCCGGGCGGCGACCTGTTCGATATGCGTCGACTTGCCGGTGCCGTGGTAACCGGACACCATGACGCGGCGATTGTAGGCAAAGCCGGCGAGGATCGCCATGGTCGTGTTCTTGTCGAACAGGTAGTCCGGATCGATGTCGGGGACATGCTCGCTCGTCACCGCATAGGCCGGCACCACCATCTTGGAGTCGAAGCCGAATGTCTCCTTCACCGACACCGTGGTGTCGGGCAGGTTGGCGATGTCGCGATCGACCTTGTTCATCTCTATCAACGTCTCCACAAGCGAAACGCCGCGTTTCGCCGGCAATCGATTTTGTTCGGGGGCGGTCTTAGAGCCTTTTCCAACCTTATGAAAGTTGGAAAGCGACACGAACCGTATGGTCGCTCAGCACAAACCTGCCTGCTTGAGCACGCGATATGCCTGGAGCACATCGCGGAACCGGTCTTCCGAACCTCTGTCGCCGCCATTCGCATCCGGGTGGTGGCGTTTCACAAGTTCCTTATAGCGCGCCTTGATATCCTTGCCACTTGCCTTTGTATCAAGGCCAAGCGTTTCCAGTGCCTTGGCCTCAAGCGGCTTGGCCTTGCGCTCGCGTGCTTCACGCGGGTCCTTCGGGCCTTTGAACAGGTCGAACGGATCGCGCATGCGATTGTAGTAGCCGGCGCGGCCGGAGCGCGCCTGGGCGAAGTCGGGCGAGGAGCGTGTCGAGGCACCGTTGACGCCCATTTTCCAGGTCGGCCGGTGGCCGGTCATGGCTTCCTTCTGGAAGCGGGCGATCTCGGTGTCGGGAACGCCCGAGAAATAATTGAAGCCCTTGTTGTACTCGCGCACGTGATCGAAGCAGAACTGGAAATACTCGCCTTCCTTCATCCGTCCGACCGGGGCACGGTGGGTACCGGCCTCCTTGCAGCCATCCCACTGGCAGATCGGCGAACGCGACTTCAGCTCCGCGTCCTTCTCCGGGCGGATGCGAATCTTCTCGAAATATTTTGGGTACGGCTTCATCTCACCCATTTATGGGCTGTTCGCGGATGCGAAACAAGAATTGACATTTTCGCGATGATCGCCCTAACCGCTGAATCGCGGCATAAAACCGGCGAATTGCGAATTTTGTGCGATGACATAGATGTGGTGAAGGGAAGCGGCGATGTCCATACAGGCAACGATGGAAGACAAGCTGAAAAAGGCGTTTTCGCCGGAACGGCTGGCCGTCATCAACGAAAGCCATCTCCATGCCGGCCATCATCATCTGGATTCCGGCCATCACGCCACCTTCGACGGCACCGGCGAGACGCATTTCCGCGTCCGCATCGTCGCGCCAGCCTTTGCCGGCATGAGCCGCGTCGAGCGTCACCGCGCAGTCAACGATCTGCTGGCCGAGGAGTTGAAATCCGGCGTCCACGCCCTGGCAATCGAGCCGGTGGCGCCCGGTGAAAAGACCCGCTGGTAAATTTCAGCCGAGGCTCGCCCTCAGGAAGGCCATCACCGCTGCGGTCAATGCATCGCCTTCGGTGCCGAAGTCGCGATTGATCGACATGTGCGAATAGGCGCTGCCGTCGAACAGTGTGACCCTGGTTCCGGTGGCGCGCAGACGCCCGGCGAAGGCCTGCGCGTCCGCCGCGCGGGCTTTCGCCCGCGAATGGGCGATGAAGGTCGGCGGGTGCTTGCGGCCTTCCACATAGGTGACAGGCGACAGCGCGCGCCACTGCGCCGGATCGGGAAAGGCGCGGGCATAGACCCCTGCCATGCCGCCGCTTCTGGCCAGCGCCTCCAGATCGTAGGCCCTGGTGTCGTCGAGAACCAGCGCCGCGACGCCGGGCAGGCCGCCGCGCAGCCCGGTCAATGCGACGAGATGGCAGCCGGCCGAATGGCCCATGGCGACGATCCGGTCCGGATCGCCGCCATGCCTGGCGATGTTGGCGCGGACGTAACGATAGGCCAGTTCGACATCTGCCGCCTGGGTGGCGACGTCGGCTTCAGGCAGCATCCGGTAGTCGATCGAGACGAAGCCGAAGCCATTGTCGAGCAGGAAACCAGGCTTGGAATTGACATTGTTGCGGTTGCCGACCCGCCAGGCGCCGCCATGGACGAAGAAGACGACCGGCAGGCCGCTTGCGCCATCGCGGGAATAGATGTCGAGCTTGGCCGGCCCATAGTCGAAGGTTTCGGGCGACGGCGAACGCAGCCGCAATGCCGCCGCCTGTCCCGGCAGCAGCGCCGCCATCGACGCCAGAAGCAGGCTTCGCCGATCGATCGTCACCAACTCCTGACTGCCCACGGCTGCCACAAGGTGCGCACTGTCATTCTCCAAGCATCGCCGGCTTGATTCTCAGCCGCGCGATACGGTTCTTGTCGCGCTTCATGACGACGAAGCGCTTGCCGTGAAACGTAAAGGCCTGCTTTTCGTCCGGGATCGACTGCGCCTCGTGGATGACAAGGCCGGCGATGGTGGTGGCTTCCTCGTCCGGCAGGTTCCAGTCGAGCGCCCGATTAAGGTCGCGGATCGGCACCGTGCCGTCGACGACGACGGAGCCGTCGGCCTCCTGCTTGACGCCCTGGATGTCGATGTCGTGCTCGTCGGCGATCTCGCCGACGATCTCCTCGATGATGTCTTCCAGCGTCACCAGCCCTTCGACCTCGCCATATTCGTCGACGACGATGGCGAAATGCGCCTTGCGGCGCAGGAAGGCATTGAGCTGCTCCTGAAGCGTCGTGGTGTCGGGCACGAACCACGGTTTCGACGCGATCTTCATCACGTCGATCCTGGAAAAATCGTTGCCGACCTCGTTCAGCGCGCGCAGCAGATCCTTCGCGTGCAGCACGCCGACAATGTTGTCGAGCGAACCCTTCCACAACGGCATGCGGGTGTGCGGGCTCTGCAGGATCTCGCGAACCACCGCTTCGGGCGGGTCGTCGGCGTTGACGGAGCGCATAGTCGTGCGGTGGACCATGACGTCCGACACTTCGAGCTCCTCGAGGTCGAACAGGCCGCCGATGCGGGCGCGGTCCTCGCGCACCACCTGGCCGTCGCGGCGGAAATCGTCGACGGCGCCGCGCAGTTCCTCGCGCGCAGAGCGCTGCGGCTCGATGCGTTGCAGCTCGTAGCCGAAGGCGGCGAGCAGGCGCCGGCGCAAGACGAAGCCCAGCAGGCCGAGGCCGGCGAGCACGGCAGCCGCGATCCAGCCGGCCTGGCTCATCCCGGGCGGCTTTCCTGCCGACCCGGATGGTTCTCCCGGAGGAACGCCAGCACTTCCGAGGCCGGCACATCCCGGGCGATGAAGGCCTGGCCGATGCCGCGCGTCAGGATGAAGGTCAGCGCGCCGCGCGACACCTTCTTGTCTTGGGTGATGAAGGAGAACAGCGTCTCGGCGTCGGGCAGTTCGCCTGGAATGTCGGCCATGCGCCAGGGCAGACCGACGGCGCGAAGATGCGCCTCGACACGCGCCGCGTCGTCGGGGCTCGCCAAATTGAGCCTTGACGAAAAGCGGTGCGCCAGCGCCATGCCGATGGCGACGCCCTCGCCATGCACGAGCCTTGCGCCGTCATAGCCGGTCGCCGCCTCCAGCGCATGACCGAAGGTGTGGCCGAGATTGAGCAACGCGCGGTCGCCGGTCTCGAACTCGTCGCGGGCAACGACGTCGGCCTTGGCACGACAGGCCTCGGCGATGGCCGCAGCCCGCTCCGGCGCGCCGGCAAACACTTGACGCCAGTTTTCTTCCAGCCAGGCGAAAAACTCGGGCCGGTCGATCAGCCCGTATTTGGCCAGTTCGGCATAGCCGGCGCGAAACTCGCGGATCGGCAGCGTGTCGAGCACTTCGGTGTCGGCCAGCACCAGCCTAGGCTGGTGGAATACCCCGACCAGGTTCTTGCCGCGCTTGCTGTTGATGCCGGTCTTGCCGCCGACGGAGGAATCGACCTGCGCCAGCAGCGAGGTCGGAACCTGCACGAAGTTCATGCCGCGCCGCGCGATGCCGGCGGCAAAGCCGGCGAGGTCGCCGACGACGCCGCCGCCGAGCGCGATGACGACGTCGCCGCGCTCCAGCTTGGCGGCCAGCACGCCGTCGACCACCTCTTCGAGATGCGCAAAGCTCTTGGTCTTTTCGCCTGGCGGCAACGTGATGACGGCATGTTGGATGCCACCGCTTGCCAGGCCGGCCGCAAGCGTCGCGAGATGCGCGGCCGCGACGTTTTCGTCGGTGACGACCGCCGCCCGCGTCCCCGGCAGACGGCGCGAAATCTCGGCGCCGGCGCGTGACAGCAGGCCGGGACCGATCAAAATATCGTAGGCACGCTCGCCAAGCCCGACTTCGACAGAGACCGTTGCATCAGCGCTCACGACCGCACCTCGTCAATATCGGCAACGCGGAGATGGCCGCGCAGCGCGTCCACCACTTCGGCGGCAATGATCTCCTTGCGGTCGTCGCGGGTCGGCACGACGACGTCGGCCGCGGCATAAACCGGGTAGCGTTCCGCCATCAGCCGTTCCAGCACGGCGCGTGGATCGGCGCTTTTCAGCAGCGGCCGGTTCTGTTTCTTGGAAACGCGCTCCATCAACAGGTCGATCTCGGCTTTCAGCCAAACCGACACGCCATGGCTGGCGATCGCCTCGCGCGTCTGCGCGTTCATGAAGGCGCCGCCGCCGGTCGACAGCACCTGCGGCCCGTGCTCCAGCACACGCAGGATGACGCGCTGCTCCAGTGCTCGGAACTCCGCCTCGCCATAGCGCTCGAACAGGTCCGGGATGCTCATACGCGAAACAGTTTCGATCTCCTGGTCGCTGTCGATGAAGGGCAGTGCCAGCATCGCCGCCACCTTGCGGCCGATCGCCGTCTTGCCGGCGCCCATCAGCCCGACAAAGACGATGGAACGGCCGCCCAGCCGGCCGAGCAGCGCGGCATGGCTCTCGCCCGGAGGATTTGCTGGTAGCGCGTTCATGCTTCTAGGGCCTCTTTGGCGGCGTATCGACATCAAAAGCCTGTTTGCGTCAAGCGCGGCGCAACCGGGACCTGTTATCGGCTTGGTCCTTGAATTGGCCGGATTGGCGCCTCATAAGGGCACAGGGTTGGAAATGCAGAATAAGACGACGGGCGAAAATTAATGCCAACACTGTTTCGCTTTGTCGTGACGCTCGCGATTCTGGCCGGCATTGTCTATGGCGCGATGTTCGCCCTGGTCATGTTCGTCGAGCCGAGGAAGGCGGAAATGAGCGTGCGTATCCCTCCGGAAAAGCTCAATCCCAAAAAATGAACAGCGCCGCCCGCATCGAAGCTTTCCTGGAGATGATGAGCGCCGAGCGCGGCGCGGCCGAAAACACGCTTTCCTCCTATCGCCGCGACCTCCAGGACGCTTCCGCCGGGATCGGCGGTGGGCTTGCCGCTGCCACCAGCGCCGACATCCGCGCCTATCTCGACGACATCGCCGCGCGCGGCTTTGCCGCCACCTCGCAGGCGCGCAAATTGTCGGCGATCCGGCAGTTCTTCAAGTTCCTCTACGCCGAAGGCCTGCGCGGTGACGATCCGACCGGCACGTTGGACAGTCCGAAGAAGGGCCGGCCGCTGCCTAAGACGATGAGCGAGGCCGATACCGGCCGGCTGCTCGACCGTGCCGCGCAGGAGGCGATGGAGCCCTCCCTGCATGACGGCGACAGCCTGGCGGCGCTGCGCCTGCACGCGCTGGTCGAGGTGCTCTACGCCACCGGCTTGCGCGTTTCGGAGCTGGTCGGCCTTCCCGTGACGGTGGCACAGCGCGACGACCGCTTCTTCATGGTGCGCGGCAAGGGCAACAAGGAGCGCATGGTGCCACTGTCGGCCAAGGCGCGCACCGCGATGCGGACATGGCTTGCCGCCCGGGCGGCGGTGCCGGCTCTTGCCGACAGCCCGTTCCTGTTTCCGGCCGCCGCCGACAGCGGCTATCTCTCGAGACAGGTCTTTGCCCGCGAGCTGAAGGGGCTTGCCGCGCGGGCCGACATTGCCACGGCGAAGATATCGCCGCATGTGCTGCGCCATGCTTTCGCCAGCCATCTCCTGCAGAACGGCGCCGATCTCAGGGCCGTGCAGCAGCTGCTCGGCCATGCCGATATTTCAACGACGCAGATATACACGCATGTGCTGGAGGAGCGGCTGGTGCGTCTGGTCAACGATCATCATCCGCTTGCCGACTAGGCGTCATGTCGCTATGTGAGAACGACGTTCCACCGCGCCCAGCCTGCATTTTCAGGCTTGCGTCAGTCATTGCCTTCCGACTTGCCGGTCCGCCCAAGAATGTACAATTACCTCGATTTCGAAAAGCCTGTGCAGGATCTCGAAGGCAAGATCCTTGAGCTGAAGAAGCTTGCCGAGAACGGCGAGGCGGTCGATGTCGGCGATGAGATCGCCCGTCTCGAGAAGCGCTCGCGCGATGCGCTGCGCGACGCCTACAAGGCGCTGACGCCGTGGCAGAAGGTGCAGGTGGCGCGCCATCCGGACAGGCCGCATTGCATCGACTACATCAAGGGCCTGCTTACCGATTTCACGCCGCTCGCCGGCGACCGCAATTTCGGCGAGGACCAGGCGATCGTCGGCGGCTTCGCCCGCTTCCGTGGCGAGCCGGTGGCGATCCTCGGCCAGGAGAAAGGTTCCGACACGGCAAGCCGGCTGAAGCATAATTTCGGCTCGGTCCGGCCGGAGGGCTACCGCAAGGCGGTGCGGCTGATGGAACTCGCCGACCGCTTCCAAATCCCGCTGCTGACGCTGGTCGACACTGCCGGCGCCTATCCCGGCGTCAACGCCGAAGAGCGCGGCCAGGCGGAAGCCATCGCCCGCTCGACCTCGGCCTGCCTTGGCCTGAAGGTGCCGTCGATCTCGGTGGTGATCGGCGAAGGCGGCTCCGGCGGCGCCATAGCGATCGCCACCGCCAACCGCGTCTACATGCTCGAACACGCCATCTATTCGGTGATCTCGCCGGAGGGCGCCGCCTCGATCCTGTGGCGCGACACCACGCGGTCCAAGGACGCGGCGACCAACATGAAGATCACGGCGCAGGACCTGCTGGAGCTGAAGATCATCGACGCCATCATTGCCGAGCCGCTCGGCGGTGCCCATCGCGCCCCCGAAACGGTGATCGCCGCAACCGGCGACCACATCGCCAGGACGATGAAGGAATTCTCCGGCGCCAACACCGATTTCCGCGAGCATCGCCGCGAGAAATACCTGGCGATGGGCCGCAATCTATAACATCCGGCAGGCACGCGGCCCGAAATGTGGCGGCGTGAACCAGTTTCGCCACAAAAATGCCGCCGCATTCGGCTCAGTGGGGTTGCCGTAAGGGGACGCGCCAGCATGTTTGCGGTAAGGAATTTTCAAGGTTAACGGGCTTAGGGTCCGTCAGTGGTCAGTTTAGCAGCCGCGGCATCCGCGGTGCAGAGATGAAGACGATAGCCATATCCATGTTTGCCAAGCTTGCCCGCACCGGAGTTCTGATCGCTGCGATCGGCGTCGCCGGTTGCAATGATGCTTCGATGAAGGATTTTGCGCCGCAAGCCAACAAGCCGCTGCCGGACAAGATCCTGACCGAGATGAAGGCCAAGGGCATGGTCCGCACCTCCTCGGTGATGGCCCGCATCTTCAAGGAAGAAGGCAAGCTCGAAATCTGGAAGGCTAAGACCAACGGCCGCTACGACCTGGTCGCCAGCTACGACATCTGCAAATGGTCGGGCAAGCTCGGGCCAAAATTCACCGAAGGCGACCGCCAGGCGCCGGAAGGCTTTTACACGGTCCGCCCGGCGCAGATGAACCCGCGGTCGAATTACCACCTGTCCTTCAATATCGGCTACCCGAACGCCTATGACCGCGCCAATGGCCGCACAGGTTCCAACCTGATGGTCCATGGTGCCTGCTCGTCGTCCGGCTGCTATTCGATGACCGACGCGCAGATCGAGCAGATCTACGCCTTCGGCCGCGACGCCTTCCAGGGCGGCCAGACCGAATTCCAGATCCAGGCTTTTCCGTTCCGCATGACCGCCGCCAACATGGCGCGTTACCGCAACGACCCGAACTACGAATTCTGGAAGATGCTGAAGGTCGGCTACGACAATTTCGAGGTTACCAAGGTGCCGCCGAAAGTCGACGTCTGCGAGAAGCGCTACGTCTTCAACCAGGTTGCGGCCGACGGCTCGACCTTTAATCCGACCGGCGCTTGCCCTGCGACCACCCAGCCCGATTCGCTGAAGAGCGCCATCAACGCCTATCAAAGCACCTATGAGGCGGCCTTCAACGGCGCCGTCAAGGCCAGCGTGCCGGCACCCAAGCCGACCATCGCCGGGATCAAGGAAGCCAGCATCGTTTCCGACTGGTCGAAACGGCGTGCGCGCGGCGAACGCGTTCCGATCGAGCCGCCTTCGCTCAACCCGGACGGCACCGTGGCCGAAACGGCGCGCATGGGCCGCATCGATTCGCCGGCCGGCCGCAAGATGGCGGCGCTCGATGCCGAAAAGGCCGCCAAGCAGAAGGCCGAGGAACAAAGGCTTGCCGCCATAGAAGCGGCCAAGGCCGCGAAAGAGGCAGCCAAGGCACAGGCCCTGGCCGAGAAGGAAGCCGCCAAGGCTCAGGCGGTCGCCGAAAAGGAAGCTGCCAAGACCGCCGCCGAGATGCCTGTCGCCACCGCGACCGTAGCGCCATCGGACGCCGCCCCGGCAGTCGAAACGCAGGCTGCGGACGCCGAAAGCACGGCGACAAGGTTGAAGAAAAAGCTGCTCGGCATGTTTGGCGGCTGAACTTCATGCTTGAGCAAGAATATGGGGGCCAAGAACACGGGCCCTCAACCAGCCCCGCCGCTGTCTACGACCTCAAAGGCCTGAACTGCCCGTTGCCCGTGCTCAAGGCAAAAAAGCGCCTGGCCGCAATGCAGCCGGGCAGCCGCCTCTGGCTCGAAACCACCGACCCGCTCGCCGTCATCGACATTCCCGCCTTCTGCGCCGAGAGTGGACATCGCTTGATCGAAGCGGCAGCGATATCGGGCGGCCACCGCTTCCTGGTCGAGCGCGGGATCGGCTGAGTCTCGACTTAGCTCGTTCTGGCGAAAGCGGCTGAGCGGGATAATCTCCGCCCTTGGGGGAGGTGGCCGGCAGGCCAGAGGGGGTTGCCGCGCGTGAAGTGCCAACCTTTTCTTTCGTCCCACAGTGCGTCGCGCCAGCCGAGGCGACCCCCTCTGTCGCCTTCGGCGACATCTCCCCCTCAAGGGGGGAGATCACGATCCGGCAATAGCCAGCGGGTTGCTTTCCAGTGCTGCGCGATCCGGCGTGTCGATCGACGGCCGGTTGGTGAAGGCGGCGAACAGCCGCCGGACATAGTCTCCGGGCATGTCGAGCGTGATCAGCACCAGTCTGGTGCCGCGCTGGCTGTCCGGCCAGGCCGGCAGTTGCACCGGCGGATGCAGGATCTTCTGCACGCCATGGATAACCAGCGGCCGCGACGGGTCTTCTGCAAGCTCGATGACGCCTTTCATCCGCAAAAGGCGCTCGCCATGCGCCGAGCGCAACAGATCGAGGAACATCTCGATTGCCGAAAACGGCACCGGCCCATCATGAACCAGCGAATACGAACGCACGCGGGAATCGTGCCTGTGGTCATGGTGATCATGGTCGGCATGGTCATGCCCGTCGTGATCATGCCCGCCGTGGTCATGCCCGCCGTGGTCATGGTCGTGGCCGGCTTCTTCGCCGAGCCAACGCTGCACATCGACGGATTTGGTGGCCGGATTGTAGAGGCCGCTATCGAACAGGGTCGCGGTGCTTGCCTCGCCCGCGTCGAGCACCACGGCGCCCGGGTTGAGCTGCCTGAGCCGCGCCCGCAACGCCTCGACATCGCCTGCATCCGTGGTCAGGTCGGCCTTGCTGAGCACGATGCGATCGGCGACGGCCACCTGCTTCACCGCCTCGACATGCGCATCGAGCGTCGCATTGCCGTTGACGGCATCGACCAGGGTGATGACGCCGTCGAGCCGGAAGGCCTGGACCAGGGCCGGGTGTGCCATGATCGACTGCAGTACGGGGGCGGGATCGGCGAGCCCGGTGGTCTCGACGATGACGCGGGCAAGCCGGTCGATGCGGCCGGTCTGCAGGCGATCGACGAGGTCAGCCAGCGTGTCGACCAGCTCGCCGCGCACCGTGCAGCAGAGACAGCCGTCGGAGAGCTGGATGATGCCGTCGGAGGCCTGCTCGACCAGGAGATGGTCGATCGCCACCTCGCCGAACTCGTTGATGATGACGGCGGTGTCGGCGAGCGCCGGATCCCGGAGCAGCCGGTTGAGCAGCGTCGTCTTGCCGGCACCGAGAAAGCCGGTGAGCACCGAAACGGGGATCGGGAAGCCGGCCATGCGGCTAGTTCAGCGCCTTGGCCGGCTGCTGGACCTGCGCGGCGGTGGCGGATCCGGCCACAACTGGCTCGGCGCCGGCCGGCGGCGCCCGGTCCGGCCGCCATGTCGGCAGCGGCACGTCGGCATATTCCTGCCCGGAGGCGTCGAGCATCGCCTTCGGCTTCGGTCCCGTGGCGCCGCCGAGGCCGACGGCGATCAGCGTCGGTACATGGTCGAGCTTTTCCTGATAGGGCGATTTCGGCACGTCCTTGCCCTTGTCGCCGACGGCGGGTGCGGTTTCCGACTGCTCCTCGACCGGCTTCTTCTTGCAGATTTCGTCGTTCATGTCGTTGGCCGACATGGTGTCGCCATAGGCGGGCAGCGCCGCTACCGTCAGCCAGCTCGGCGCCGGCGTTGCAAAGCCCTGGTCGAGCAATTTTGCCGCCGCCTCGGCGCGGGTGACTGCCGATTGCTCGCCGAGCACTACGGCGACCAGGGTGCGGCCGTTGCGGGTCGCCGAGCCGATCATGTTGAAGCCGGACGAGCAGACGAAACCCGTCTTCATGCCGTCGGCACCCGGATAGCGGCCGATCAGCAGGTTGTAGTTGGAGATCGCCTTCTTGCCGACGGCAAGGCCCTCGATCGAGAACCAGGGGGCATATTGCGGAAATTCCTTGCGAATCGCCATCACCAGCAAAGCGAGATCGCGCGCTGTCGTATACTGGTCCGGCGAATAGAGCCCGTTCGGATTGACGAAATGGGACCCGCTCATGCCGAGCCTCTGCGCTTCGGCGTTCATGCGTTCGGCGAAAGCCGCTTGCGAACCGCCGATATTCTCGCCGACCGCCATGGCGATATCGTTGGCCGATTTGACCAGCATCATCTTCAGCGCATTGTCCAACCGCATCACCGAGCCCGGCTTGAAGCCCATCTTGCTCGGCGGCTCGCCGGCAGAATGTTTCGTTACCTTGATCGGCGAATCGAGCTGGACCTCGCCCGCGGCAATCGCACGAAACGCCACATAGGCGGTCATCAGCTTGGTCAGCGAAGCCGGGTACCAGCGCCTGAACGCCTCCTGGTGCTGCAGGATCTTGCCGCTGTTCAGGTCGAACAGGATTGTCGGATTGGCCAAGGCAGGCCCGGCCAGCGACGCAAGCACCACCGTGCCCGCCACCAACAGTTTGAGGAAATGCCTGTAGCGCATCATGAAAACCGAAATAGCCTCTTGCCGCAGTCCCACCTGGCTCCGTAAGATTTCGTTACACGATCGCCAGGATAATGGTCCGGCCCTCTGTTCCCGGACCACAGTCGCGGTGCTATTTACTCTATGTGACGTCAACATGGCAAAGTGCTGCCGATCACAATGTGGAAGCAGCAGCACAATGCAAAGCAGCGTGCATGGTTGCAAGGCAGCAGGCACAATTGCAAAGCAGCAGGCCAAGACCGCCTGCTCCAACAGCGAAATGGAACCATCATGCCGATCCTGAACCGAGCCGCCGAAATGCAGGACGAGGTGGCCGGCTGGCGCCGCCATTTGCACCAGACGCCGGAGCTGAATTTCGACGTCTTCAAGACCGCCGCTTTCGTCACCGAGAAGCTGAAGGCTTTCGGCTGCGACGATATCGTGACGGGTTTGGGCAAGACCGGCGTCGTCGGCATCATCCGCGGCCGCCACGGCGAAGGCTCGACCATCGGCCTGCGCGCCGACATGGATGCCCTGCCGCTCAACGAGATCACCGGCAAATCCTATGCCTCGACCGTCCTCGGCAAGATGCACGCCTGCGGTCATGACGGCCACACCGCGATGCTGTTGGGTGCCGCCAAATACCTCGCCGAAACGCGCAATTTCGCCGGCTCCGTCGCGGTCATCTTCCAGCCGGCCGAAGAGGGCGGCGGCGGCGGCAACGAGATGGTCAAGGACGGTATGATGGAGCGCTTCGGTATCTCCAAGGTTTTCGGCATGCACAACATGCCGGGCCTGCCGGTCGGCCAGTTCGCCATCAGGCCGGGCCCGATCATGGCGGCGACCGCCGAATTCACCATCACCGTCAAGGGCCGGGGCGGCCACGCGGCGATGCCGCACGGCACCATCGATCCGATCGTCATCACCAGCCAACTCGTCGGCGCATTGCAGACGATCGCCTCGCGCAGCACCGATCCGGTCGAGGCGGTGGTCGTCTCGGTGACGAAATTCCACGCCGGCGACGCCTATAACGTCATTCCCGAGACCGCCGAGATCGCCGGCACCGTACGCACGCTGAAGAAGGATGTCGCCAAGAAGGCCGAAGAGCGCATCCGCGCACTTTGCCAAGGCCTCGGCGCTGCCTTCGGCGCGACAATCGAGGTTGATTACAATGCCAATTACCCCGTCACCTTCAACCATCCGGAAGAGACGGTGTTTGCCAGCGACATCGCGGCCGACATCGCCGGCGACAGCCATGTGCACCGCGCGATCCAGCCGGTGATGGGCGGCGAGGATTTCTCCTACATGCTTGAAGCGCGGCCGGGCGCCTTCATCTTCATCGGCAATGGCGATACCGCCGGCTTGCACAACCCGGCCTACGACTTCAACGACGAGGTCATCCCGCACGGCATGAGCTATTGGGTGAAGCTGGCGGAAACGGCGCTGGCGGCGTAGCCGTTCGGCATCGGCGGTGCGGCAACCGCCGCACCTCTGGGCGGCAAAACCGGGCAGGACATGTTCTGCTGGTCACTTCCGGCCGGACGACTTCCGGGCAAGGCCGAAGGCAATGCCCAGAGCAATACCTATACCGATGCCCGCAACAATGTTGTCCAACACGACGCCGATAGCCACGCCGATCACGACGCCGAGTGTGAGGTGTTTGGCATCCATTATGCCCGGTCATGTAGCGTGGAAGGGAAGAGCCGCAACCGCTACGGTCCGCTCTTCGGATCCTCGACCTCCAGCGCCTCCATGACCGGCGCCAGCTCATTGTCGTCGGCAGCCTGCGGCTCTTCGCCTGTCCTCGCCTTCGTCAGGGCTGCCTCGATCGCCTCCTGGATATTGCCGAGCTCGTCTTCGCGAACCTCGTGGCCATAGCCGGCAGCGTCGGCATCCTGTTCGAATTGCTGCGCCAGGACGGCGACGCTCACCTCGCTCTCGGCCGGCAGATTGCCGACATTCTCCTGCAGCCAGGTTTCAAAGAACTCTTTGGTCGCGCTCATGCGGTCTCTCCTTCGGGACACTAAAGCGCGCCGGCGTCCCGAAAGTTCCGCTATCCCGACCTCTTTGGGGCCTGCTCCCACATTCGGCCAGGCGGCGTTGGCGCCGCCTGGCTCGGCTGCTTACTGGCTGGCAGCAGTCGTCGGTTCGCAGGACACGTTCGGGTTCATGTCCGCGAACGCGCCGGTCGGGTTGCCCTTCCAGGCCCAGACATGCAGCTCGTAGAACGGGCCGAGGCCATAGCGGTTGGGCGCGCTGTTGAAGTTGAACAGATGCCCATCGAGCGAGGCCGGGCCTTTCGAGGTGATGTATTCGACCGCGATCAGTTTTAGCGTGCCGTCGGCCATCGGCTCGTACATGACGGCTTCAGGCTTGGCGACATCGACCGCGTCATCCTTGAGGTAGCCCGGATTGACGTAGTGGATGCCCATGGCGCCGCCGGTGATGCCGCTGGCGCAGGGAATCGGCGCATAGCCCTCGGCGGTTGCCGCCGCCACATTCTCGAAGCGGCTGTTGGCGGCGCGTACCATGTCGGCCAGCGGATTGGGACCGGACGCGGGCGCTGCCTGATGCGCCTGCGCCAACGCAGTGCAGGCCGACAGCAGCACCGCGGCAGCGAGAAGTCTATTGCGAAAGTTGATTGTCATAGTCATTCCATTCTTCTTGAAAAGCACAGCCCGGCCGGCCGCCGGAAGTAAGGAGGTCCGGCAGGTGGGCGCTGTGGCTGTTGTTGCTGGGAGATCCCTGTCCCGATGCGACGAATGCAGGGGAAGATCATCCCTTCGGCAGATACGGGATGGTTCCGGCCAGATCGGAGTTGTCGATCAGCTGGAAACGGCTGTCGCTGCCGCCCTGACGGGCCGAAACGAACGGCGCGTAGGCAGGATCGTCGGTGAAGGCGCGCGCCGCGGCCTCGCTCGGGAACGCCATCAAGGCAATCAGCGTCGTGTCGAGCGGCTTGCCTTCGAGCGTCTTCACATTGCCGCTGCGCGACAGATATCTGCCGCCGTGCTTGTGAACGAGGTCGTGGACCGACGCGGCATAGGCCGGCATCCACTTCGGGTCCTTCACCTTGATGTCTGCGATAACGTAAGCGGTCATGGGTCATGTCTCCTGGTCGTGCACAGGGGTATCCCGTGCAGCGGCAGAGGGGTCGCATGGCAAGGGTCGCGCCAGCCAGTCCCCGATCTGTACTGGTGTGGCGAATCCGAAATTCGCATTCGCTTTGGAGCAACGCAGCGAGCGAATTTCGGATTCAAAAGCCACACCAGCAAATGCTTGGATTTCCAGTGTGGTTTTGGATTTGAAGTTCCTAACGCTGATGCCACCCAGAAAGCAGGAACTTCAAATCCACCACACTGGGCCGGTACAGTTTCTGTACTCGCCGCGCCGCCGGGAAAGGCCTATGGTCCCGACTGAGTTTGAGGGGAAGGCAACGTCGTGACCCAGTCCGGATACAAACAGTTCTGCCCGTTATCGATGGCCGCGGAGGTGCTGTGCACCCGCTGGACCATGGTTCTGCTTCGCGAATTGGTGGCAGGCTCGACCCGTTTCAACGATCTGCGCCGCGGCGTCCCCAAAATGTCGCCGACCCTTCTGTCGCAACGCCTCAAGGAGCTCGAGCTGGCCGGGATCGTCGAGCGCAAGGAGGTGCGCGGCGAGAAAGGCATCTTCGAATACCGGATGACCGAGGCAGGCAGGGATCTGCGATCCGTTGTCGAGGCGATGGGCTTTTGGGGGCAGAAATGGGTCGAGTCGCGGCTGTCGCTGAAGAACCTCGATCCGTCGCTGCTGATGTGGGACATGCGGCGCAATCTCAACGCGTCGCCGCTGCCCGACGGCCGCACGGTGATACAATTTCTATATCAGGAGCTCCCCGCCTCGAAACGGTCGTGGTGGCTGATCGTCGAGAAGCACGGCGAGGTCGACCTCTGCTGGTACGATCCGGGCTTCGATGTCGATCTCTACGTCTCGACCGACCTGCACACTATGACCGAAATCTGGATGGGGCTGATCACCGTCGAGAAGGCCGGGCCGAAAGTCATCTTGACGGGAGACCAGGACATCGCGCGCAAAATGCAGACCTGGCTGGGCCTGAGCCCGTTCGCGGTCGAACCCAAGCGAGCTGCCTAGCTGCCTCTTGGCGAAACGTCCCGAAGCGGTTATGTGTCGGGCGCGATGGTCCCGTAGCTCAGTAGGATAGAGCGGCAGATTCCTAATCTGTAGGTCACAGGTTCGATTCCTGTCGGGATCACCATGTTTTTCAAGTACTTAGCGCGAAATCGCCGTACTTTTTTTGGAGGATTTTTGCGAAATAAGTACGGCGAATTTCGCAGACCTTCAGACTTTGGGCACCCATATTCCAAGGGCGAAGCGGCCCAAAACCGCTGCGAAGCGCGGCGCTACGATGCCTAAATCGAGGTAGGTAATCGTTGTTCCCAATCAACTTGCCCGTTTTTCGACGCACCGAGACGACGGACGACAGCCGCTACCGACCGTCAGCGTCGACGTCTCCTTGGCGGCGCCGAAAGGTCTCGCTACTTCGTCGTTCAATCGAGACCGCGGCGAGTAAGAATTTGAACATCGGCATCATCGATCACGAGGTCGAACTCGACTCGTGTGTCCATCCGTCCCCTTAGGGCGGATTGTCCACCAAAGTCCGCATCATAGGGGGAATGGACGCGCCCGGTCCGGCGGCTAGAGGAACGGAACGCTATCATTTTGTTGTATTAGTAATGACGCATGAAATGGCCTACAATTAACTCTACCCGGCAGCGCCACTGGCAGCCGGTAGGCCCGGCGGCCCGCAGGTAACCCCGATCGGCTGTCGGCCCGTCCCCATGAAAGTTACGCGCGGTGGCGACCAACGTGAGACGAGATCGAACCAACAACCCCGCAACCGGCATCAAGGGCAAGCGCCACGGGCCGCCGGCCAACGACGAAGCAGGATATTTCGAGTTCTGCCCCGTTTGTGGCCAGACGTTCGACAAGCGAAACCTTGGCGAGGTGCTGCATCACTGTCTCCCCGACCATGAGCCGTTGAACTCGATGAATAGGTGACTAGCGTTCGAACAGATGGTTTCGCTCATCCAAGATGGTGATCGGTCCCAACCAGACGATCTCAAAAGTGATTGCGGATGTGGTCGTTAAAGTAGCGGGCTTGGCGAAGGCCGCTTTGAACCCGGCAAAGGTCTCAGGTGGTACCCGGAACCATTGCACATTGAGCGGAATTGGCTGAAAGTGATCGAACCACAGGACAGGGATGTCGGACGGCCACCCATTCAAGGTGGCCGGGGCGCGGGTTAACGTGATTCGGGTCGATCGGCGGGACAGGGGGAGAAATGCACCCTTGGACGAAAGCTGAGCTTGCGGAGATCACTGGAGGCATATGGGAAGGCGACCTGCCGGAAGCCTGGACGACCGACTGCATAGCCTTCTGCGACGCACTGATCGGCCCCGGCGCGCTCGTCATCCCGCGCGTTGGCACCTACCGTTACGGAGTACACCCCAGGAAGATCAGGCGCTTCAGGCGACAGGGGCTCGCGCTCCTCGCGGACCGAGAGTACCGGCCCAACTTCGAAGGCTTGCCGTTGCTCCGGGTGGCTTCGGTCCGCGTCGCCATGAAGTATCTCGCCGAGCGAGCGCGGTCTGCTTACGGCGGACGCCTGATCGCGGTTGGCGGCAGCGTCGGCAAGACGAGCACCACGGCGATGATCAACGTCATTCTCACCGCAGCTGGTTATCCACCTTTTCCGGGCGAAAACTTCAATACCGTCTCCGGCGTGCTCGGCCTGATCGCCAACCTTCCCCCTGATGGCATCCACGCTGTCGAGGTGTCGATTGGCTTTTTTCGGCGGCTCCTTGAGGTATCTGCGCTCAAGCCGCATGTCGCTCTTATCACGACGATCGGCGACGCCCATCTCGAAGAGTACGGCTCGCGTGAGGCCATCGCCAAGTTGAAAGCCCGCCTGTACGATGTCGCTGAGGGCGGCACTGCGATCATGCCTCGGGATTCCGAGCATTTCGAATATCTCCGAGCCCGCGCGCTGTCGTTCGGGGCGAAGGTCGTGTCCTTCGGTGGACATGCTAAGGCCGACTACCGGCTCGTGGACTATTCGCACGAAGATCAACTGGTGCGTGCGGTCCTGAAGGGCCGGGATTTCGCCTACAAGCTAGGTAATCCAGGGCGGCACATGGCAGTCAACAGCCTCAGCGCGCTGGCGGCTGTCGATTCGCTCGGCCTTGATCTGGGAGCTGCGACCAACGCGCTCGGGGAGGTGCAGGCCATCCACGGACGTGGCGAAGTCATACGCATCGCCCTCGCGTCCGGCGAGGTCCATGTCGTCGATGAGGCCTACAACGCGAATCCGACATCGGTGGCCGCCGTGCTGGCGGCACTCGCTGAGGGGAAGCGCGCAAGTGGGGGCCGAAAGCTTGCCCTTCTTGGCGACATGCGGGAACTCGGGCCACGATCGGCCGAATTTCACGCCGGTCTGGCGGAACCCGTTCTCGCGGCCGATCTGGATATGGTGATGACGGTTGGGACGCAGATGACATATCTCCGTCGTGCCCTGCCGGAGTACCTCCTCGGCCCACACTTCGCGACAGCAGACGATGTGTTGCCCGAGCTCGCCACTATCCTGCGCGCGAAGGACCGCCTTCTTGTGAAAGCTTCGAATGCCATGGGTCTGCATGAAGTTGTAACTCGCTTGCGCCGGCAATTTGGACGCTAGTCCGCCGCGATATACGTCGAATTTCGCTGTTTTTTTGGACCAAAGCAGAAAAATTGACCGGAGATCAGCTCCGCCCATGACTGGTTCCACAACCAAACAGTCTCAGGCACTTGGCGGAAAATTGTGCTTCGCCGCCTGATTCGATCTGTGCTGCCTCCGGGTGACCAGGGTAGCGCCGGCTGGACGCCGCCAACCGAAGAGCTGCGCACAGTCATGCCCCGCTCGGTCATTTCGGCCATGCATATAACGGCAGCCGCCGGGAATGGTTGGTTGGTCCGAGCCCAATGCAGCAACAACAAAGATTAGCCCTGTGCCGAGCACTGACATCAGCATTGCTTCAGCGAAGGAGCACTATTCCTAAGTCTCCAAGGCCTTTCGGCGGAGTCGCACCATACCAGTCCAGGGCCACACTCGAGTTGCCACTATAGAAAAATTGCCACGCAACAATCCAACCTGAGTTGGCAGTCGACTTCAGGTCTGTTGTCCCTCTCATCCGAAAACGATGATGGGGCAGGTAGATAGCCCCTTCAATTAAGTAGTTTTTGTTTCCGGACAATGAGACCGTGGGCACAGAGGGCGTAACTGTGCGTGACCCGAAGATAGCGATGCCAGCGTAAATGCCGCTCGTGGGAGCCGAAATCCTTACGCCACCTTTGCCTGCTGACTGAATAATGCTTGACTCGGAGTCAACGAATATCGTGACTTCGTCGCCCGAGAGATTCACATGGCTGCCGATGCTCACTGTTGCGTTCTGAAAATAGTGAACTCCGGGAGAAAGAACGACATTTCCATCGAGGTCAATGTTTCCACAGAACACCCGGCCGGCCGGAATGGTAACATCGGTCAGCATCTGATCACTGTAGTCGCAGCCGTTCGGTGGAACGGGCTGCGGTAGATCGACAAGGGGGTCTGCAAGTTCGGGTTGGTTGGTTTTCGGGATGATGGTGTAACCGCCGCCTTGGTAATTGCCCACTATAGAGATTTTTCTGGCGACAATCTTTCCGGTTCCAACGTGCCTCAGTGCCCTTGGACTGGAGGAATTCACTTGGATACCGCAGTTTGGCACCGAAAGCCCCCCGGAACCCATTACCGTCAGCGCTCCATTTGAGGCAGGATCGAGGACATAGAAGCAATAATCCGGCGCGGCTTTTCGGGCCGTTGCCGCCGCGTGAAGGTTAATGCTCCGAATTCCAGCAAGACTCATGAAAGCGGTTGGCATTCCAGCTGAGATTTCAACCGCCGCCTCTCGCGTCCCAGCAGAAGGAGTGGTGATGCTCACCCCAACGACAGCGCCGGTCACGAAGGAGCCATTGGCCAGCGCCCAATTCTTCGCGGCCTGGACGGCTGCTTCGTTTCCTCCATCGCTCTCGACAGCAACAAGAGCCGCCGAATCGGCTATCTCCTGCAGCTTGGATCTCCAGGAAGCGGCGTTGGTAAAGTCAATGCTAAGGCCGAGGGCCAAGCCCAGTGGCACCACCATTAAGGCCATCGCGACGGCAAAGTTCCCCCGTTTTTCGGGCGGCAGATCTTGCAGTCTCCGCATCCAGAAGCCCTCTCTTAAGAGCAACTTAGACCGAAGATGGTTTAGAATTTACTAAATTAGAACAACAAAACGCAGCGGCAATTCACGCTCGGCAAAAAGGCGATGCAAGCTGTCTCGCTGCTCATTGAGCTGAGTGAAACGCGGCAGACCTTGAGGTCAGCGATGTGCTAATTCTCTACTTAAGGCCGAAGACTTGCTGAGCCTGGTCAGACTGCAACAAGTCGCGCGCCGAATGTCCGACACCCGGTAAAATCACGAGACGCCAATTGAAAGGCCACCCGTTAGCGGTCGCGACAGCTTGCGCCAGCTCAAAAGTGAACTGCCCCCGATCCAAACGCGTCTCTCCTTGGCGCATAGCAGCTGCGCTTTCGTTTAGATCGACATCGCCAGTGTCGTCTTCTCCAAGATAGATCGTTAGAGGCAAAGCCAGATAGGCCTTCAACTCCTGAGAGGCTTGATCCGGCGTATAGACGCAACCCGAGGAGAGACATCCTAGCCCGTAGGCTGCCGCCTCTGCTAGCGAGGGCAATACGTAGGTCGACGGATTGGCTACGACCACTCTCTTGGCATCCGACAAGGCAAATGCTGCAACACGCGACATGAATTGACCTCCCGCCGAGTGCCCAAAAAGGTAATACTGCGCAGTCGGCAGCCCCTCTCGGGCCCTCGCCCAGTTTACCAAGCCCTTCACGTACCAGACAGTCCACCTGTCCCGAGGTTGAATTGTGCCCGAGTTGACAATGCCTCCCCGCTGATAGCTCCAGCCTGGGAACCTTTCCAGGTCGAAAAGCGGCGCCATAACGATCAGGCAATTTCGATCCGCAAGAGGCTGCGCGTAGTCTCGGTAGGATTCGGCCGTTCGGCTTAGTCCATGGAACACGAACAGGATCGATGGACTGGCACAGTTCTTCGGATGATAGGTGTATACTGTCAACTTTATACCGTTAATAGTTGCTGAGGTCGTACCTTTGCCGACCTTCCAGGCAAGTACTTGGCCTGAATACGTCAGACTACAGCCTAAGACGACTGCCCCTAACAGACGGATTAGAAATCGCACCTGTCGCTCCCATGGACGATCCCGCAGGGATGACATATCCCATTAGCGGCAGCTAAACAAATCAAAACCGGCTGAGCAGTAAAGAGTTCGTTTCTCCACGTCTGGTCCTCGCAATGTTCGCAAGCGACGCCTCCGCGGCACCTCCTGCGTGACAGGGTATCGGCTCCTTGTTTTGTCGGCACGTATCGCTCGCGCCGCCATTGCGATCGAGGAACCCAGTGCAAATCCGCGTACGGCATACGCATGAGCTTCGGAGCCTCACGCCAGTGCAGGGATGGCCAATCTAAGGCATCTGTCTTGAACGGCTACGACAACATCGGCGAGTCCAGGCGACAACGCCAGCAACCGATCGATTGTCGCGCGACCGGCTGCTCCTCCCATTATCTTTGGTTGGTAGTCGAGGCGCGGATCTCTGTTTTGAACGTAAACTGGATAAATATCTAAACGGATCTGCTTCGCACTAAAGTGGAAGCAAGGGAGAATGGACTCCCCTTTGCTGTTTCCGGACCCAAATGCAAAATTGCCGACACTGTATAATATCGGCCGACCGTTATAAATCTCGATCGGCTGAAGGATGTGGGGATGATGGCCGATGACTGCGTCCGCACCCAGGTCGATAAATAGCCGTGCTTTCATGCGGTCTTGCTCGGTAGGTTGGCGCTGGTATGGCAAACCCCAATGTACCATCACGGCGATCCGATCGACCAGTGGACGAAGTTGGGCCAGATCACGCTCGATGAATTCGGGCACATCTTGTGCGGAGCCTGGAAGTTCGCCACGAGCCGCTGTTCGACGGTTCCAGTAATATCCGAGAAGTCCGATGCGGATATCTGCGCCATCAAAAATCGCGGGGTGGTAAGCAGAGCTCTGGTTCCTACCACCACCGTACGGTTGGATATACTGTCGCTCTAACGTGGCTAGCGTCTCAACCACGCCACCCCGACCGCAGTCTTGAATGTGGTTATTCGCGACAGTCATGGCAGCGAAGCCTGCACGACGTAAGACAGAGGCTGACTTGGGGTCGACTTTGTATGAGTAGTTCCGAGTGGTATCTGCTTTCTCAGAGATGGTGGAGAACGGCCCCTCAAGGTTTCCCGTTATCAAAGCGCAGCGTCTAAAGATCGGCCTGACCCAGGCGAAGGCATAGTCTGGGCCAAACCTGCGGATACGATGACGCATCCGCATCCCGGTCATCACATCTCCGACCGCCGCCAAATGGTACGGAGCGCTGGCGGACGAAGAGAGGAACTGTTCAAGTTGGTCCGGGTCGATGAGATCGATGTCATCCGGAATTATGACCTCTGAAAACTTCTCGCGAATTTTTACAACATGGCGCCGGACTTCTTCCGATTCACTGAGGCGGTAAAGGGGTGGCTGAACGGAGGGTGCCAACAATGTCTCAACCGCTGAAGAACTAAAGCCGATCCCACGCTTCTCAAAAACGCTTCGGATCAGTGTTTCGTAACGGCTGCTGAATCTCATTCGGTCTGCATGAAGCAAACACGAGGCAAAGCTCTTCGGAAGTGACCTGAGGGCGCGCGTTCGAATTCCGGAAGGAGCATACGGGCTATCAGAAAGTCGTCCCAGCGCCAAAAGGGCAGCTACAACTAACGAAATGCAAGTAAGTTCGTCTCCCGGAAAAGCCTTGTGTAGGTCCCACATTGTCGCCGCTATGACTTGCGCGACCAGCGCCTCCGGCGGTGGCATCTCGGCGTCGTCCATACGCGAATCATTGGCAAGAGTATCCGATGGTACGAACTCGGCATCATGACGGAGGTGCCAACACCATACGTAGGGAGTCGACAGCATCGCGGCCGCAAAGTATGCGCTCAAGGCGTACTCAAGGGGACCAGGCTTACTGAAACTGGCGCGCGGTGCATGCAGCCTGTCAGCTTGGATGTCAGCGGTATGGCGCACCACGTGAAACCCGAATGCCTGATATATGAAACTGGCATTGTGCGAGGGGTCGCACAGATAAGCACCGCCTGAAATTCGTGGAAGCCACCCTTCCGCTGTGACTGCACGCCCCGGGCCGAACAGCAATTCCCCACAGAGGGGGATCGAAAAATCATCGAGATTTTCGATTCTTGCTGGATATCGGTATTTGGTCCCTTTGACCGGCACCAACCTAAGCAGATCCCCGTTAACTCCCCCTTGTTTCGGCTGGTGCGCATTAACGATCGCTCTGACCTTCGGCAACGGGCCCTCGCCGAGTGAACGCAGCACTTCGTTCACTCGATGAGCTATCAAGGAGACGTGGTAGTAGACGTTGACCTGGCCGAAGCGTGCCGCGGCCTCACAACCTTCCTGTTCACCAAGAATTCCGCCGCCGAAAGGCTTGAAAACATAGTTACCTTGCTTGTCGGGCAGTGCTTCGCCCATCTCACCCGTGGGCCAGTGAACATCCGTGGCTGGATGACCGATTACGTCCACGTACCGCCCACGCAGCCCTTGCCTCCCCGTGTTTTGGCAAAGATAAGGCAGTTCGACCTCGGTTAAATGCACCCGGCCGCCAGTAAAATCTGAATCGCAACGCTCCCAGACGTAAACAGATCCAGTCGCCATCTTTTTCCCCAAAGCTACTGCTTCTTCTGCGAACGCTGAGACGCAAGAATTCACAAGTCTTGCGCTCCGCAATCCTGCGAACCTTTCGCCGACGGGTGCTGAAATTGATCGAAAGGACATGCCGTCGGTTGCCCTGAGGCCAACTCTCTACAGGGCGTGGAGATTGTCCTTCAACATGCTCTGAGGCCGCATTTTCGCTCCATGGTGGGAAGCTGGATCCGAGTCTGCAGCCCAGCTTCCGGCAGCGTTTTGGCCTCAATTCGCCTGCCCCTGATGGGGGCTACACAAATCAATCTCCTGACGAGGCACATCTATCCGATGCTTGCGACCGGCTTTTTCTTCTCTCCGCTTATTCGAACTGCCTTACTGAGGCCGCCTGCTGAACCGTTATTCTCACCCGATCCAGCGAGTTCTTGCCGAGCGCTCTCCAATGCCTTCGCCGCAGATCCCTCCTTAATCACCTTAAGTTCTTCCGCGACCATATTTGATTTTATGAGACGCCACTTGTCGAGGGAGGCGGCGCGCACGAAGCCGTAAGCCGATGGCATACGGACCATCAGCCAGCCTAGCTTCAACAATTCCTCCGTGAAGCCTCTCACGAACGCCGCCCCGCCGACACGCCGTCCGGTCAGGCGCCTGAATGTCTTGTACGACATTCTTGCACGGGTTCGCGGCTGTCCTGCTTTGTTTGTGGTGCGTTTCAAAGTCAAAGCAACGAGTGTCGCCGCATCACTTAGCGAAACACTCGGTGTTGCAATCGGCGAAACAGTGTTCATAACCTTACTCTCCTTAGCTTGAGCAGAATCGATAAACTCATCACTGCTATCGAACGTCGTTCGTCTCGGGCCGAACTGAAGGAAACGGGGCCACTTCATCGAACCAGCCATCCTTTTTTGCCAAATACGACATTGCCATTGCGTGCATGGCAGCCTTTATTTGCGGTGGCCGCGACTGAGACATAGATGCGAGGGGTTCCGCGGCTAGCTCACCAGATCTCGACAAAAGCGCCATTTTGGCACCCGATCCGTCAGTGCTCCATCTCAAAGTTAGAACCAAACCACCACTCTGTAGGTGCCGACGTAGGTCGGTATCAGTATCAGGCTCGGAACTGACCAATATTAGTCGTGTGATCGGCAAGGTCGACAGCGCACGGCGGGGCCATTCATCTTCGCTGTTGACAATGAAATAGCCCTGGTTTCCGCACTGCAACACTCGCTGGGCGAGATCTTCGAGAACTGTACCATTGTCTGCATCCGTTCGAGTCATCGAGACCGCACGGCAAGCACCCAGACAAAGACCGCTCGCCCAAAGTCTGTCCGGAGAGGCTGCATAAACCAGGGCTTCCAGGAACGGGTCTCTGGCCAGCATTTGCGGGGTTGTCCGCCGCCCAAATTCCTGGGGTACAGTGTTGATGTAAGCGCCTCTTTTCGACAAGAGACCAACTCTTCGCCCTTCCGCCTGGAACCGATGATCGATTGCTGTCGCCACCGCACCAGTGTGTCGATCGCCGATGACGAGTACGGTGGCAATTTCCGAAGAGCCCGGCTCATTGTACATATTGGCCAGGATTATCTCACTCACATCTCTCGAGGTCCCCGCTCGCGGCCAAAGATGAAACTCGATCCCCGGCCGTGCATTTACCTCGATGACAGTACACCCGACCTCTTTGTATGATCTTGCAATATCGGGCATGATGAGATCTATCCCGGCAATGTTAAGGCCGATGACTCTCACGATGCGCTCGCACAGTTGCCTGTTATCTGGATGAACGGAGTTTGTAACATCGACCGGGACGCCTCCACGGGCGAGGTGGCCGGTAGGTCGGAGAACCAAAGGCTGCCCGGAAATTGGGACGGACTCCAGCGTAAGACGACGCAAGGCTAGGTGCCGTAGCAGCTCATCGTCAATCTCTACAGGAGAAAGACGTCTCCCGTCTCTGTCGGGTTCTCGGTTCAAATCATGAATCAGGTCAACTATCGTTTTTTCACCGTCGCCAACGACTTGGGGGGGGCAACACATGACCGCCGCCACGAGATGATAGTCAACGACTGTCGCTCGAAATTCCGGGCCGGCGATGAACTGCTCAACCAAGACGCCAAACCGCTCTGACTGAGTGACGTCGTGCGCTATATCGAATGCAGCCTCAACTGCACGGCGTCCCCGCAGTTTAACCGAGACTCCCCGCCCCTGATTTCCCTGAACCGGTTTGACCACGACGGTCTTACCCAGCTGTTTGGCGGCAGCGACGGCCTCAGGTTTGGTGCGAACGGTAATCTGACGGGGTACTGGGATCCCCGCTTGCGCCAAAAGTCTGTTGCCCAGCCTTTTGTCCAAGGCCACCTTCGCCGACGCAAACGATGTAGAACCCGATATCGTCGAGAACAGCTGCTTCTGGTGCTTGCCTTGGCCAAGGCGAAGGTGGTTACGGGCAATGAATTCGAACGGGATGTGATTTCTCTTAGCTGCAGCTACAAGCACAGCGGTCGAATTTGAAAGACGTCGTCTCTTCGCCCTTTCCAGGTTTAGCTCCCGAGTCCGAGCGTATTTCGCTGCCCCGTCCTCGCCTCGCGCCGCCTCACCAATCGCGTCAACGACAGCCGAAGCAGCCGCGCGCGACATCTGCGGGTCATCCGACTCCCAAACGATTGCAAGATGGCTTTCGGACGGATCGCCTATTAGCGACGCCGTCGGCGAAAACGAATAGAAATTCATCGCGCGGCGAAGCTCAAGATCAGCGGACAGGATTGCGTCGGCAATGTAGCGAGGGACCAAAGCGTTTTGTGCACAACCGGGAAACATTTCGGACAGCGCTGAGCGAGCCAGCGCAGTAAAATCGGAGATGCAAGAAACCGCTAGCCGCCCGATATTCAGGGTTAATTTGACCACCGTGTTCGTGCTATGCACGTTAAGTCCCGATAGCACCTTAAAACTGACAATCTCAATTTGTCCAAACTCTTCAGATAGGCTGACCATAACCCCACTTTTGACCCCGGATGTTCACGCTCCGCCTGCTTTTCGACCGTCTCCCACAATACAGACTTCCTGACCACGCTTCCGCTGCAGCCACTTCAAATGCATCTCGAAACGGGCATCGCATCGATGGGCATGAGCGGCTTCGGCAAGACCCGATGTGAAGGGGCGAAGATGTGGCGCATTCCACCACATTTAAGCACGCTTTATCTCTGATCCCCCGCGTTCAGCCTAAACGCTACGGCCGCAGCATCCGGAAGTCGCGTTCTTATTCTCTTGAAAGACCAGTGGATTTCCCGCCGGCCTGATCCGGACAATGCAGCTGGATGGTATGTGGCCTCGCGGGGAGATGTCGTCATGCATTCGAATGGCAGAGATCCAGACATTATAGTGTTAATAGCCGTTAAAAGTCGTCAGCTTGGGTATGTATTTTAGGCATCTAATGCTATTTAGCTAATCATATTTATCTAATCATATTGGTTATTGGATAATCGATTGCAAACGGAGAGGAGTATAGAAAAGGGCTTAATCTTATACATAGAACAGAAAAGACTTCTAAATGCCATCCAAATGTAAGTTGGGGGGTTCATGTCCGTTTCAAGAATTAAGCGCGGGCGCCTGAAGAGAGCTAAACGAGCATTCGCCACCCGCCGGGTCGCCGCATCTCACATGCGCACACTCGTTACCGGACCTATACAGCCCGTCGCTGGCGATCTTGTTTTGGCGCGCGTTGATGAACTCGGCAATCACAGCAGACTGGAGCTCATCTGCGGGCGAAAGGCGATCATGTTTCGCGGAGATGAGATAATCCTCTGTTATGGAAACAGGTACGCTCCTGACCAGTTCGAGGCGGTAATAGGCCCCGATCTGGGGCCGTGCGACTTGGTAGCGGGGGGCGGCATCGCGGCATGTGAGCTTTCCAGGCATGCTCGCATGCTGGCGCCAACCAAGATCACCCCGCTCGGCCTGATTGGCGACAAGTTCGGCCGCCGGCTAAACGTGTGGGATTACAAGGTCAGCTCAGACGATTTACCCCCTTCTCTGCCGATTGTTCTGTCGCTTGGGACGTCAATGAACGCCGGCAAGACATTGACGGCAACGTCATTGGTCCGAGGGTTCAAAAAGGCGGGACTGAAGGTCGCGGCACTGAAAATTACAGGAACTGGCTCGGGTGGCGACACCTGGATTGTGCGGGATGCCGGAGCCGACATCGTTCTTGATTTCACAGATGCCGGATTTGCAACGACGTATTTAGCCCCGGTAGAGTTGATTGAGAAGGGTGCTTTCCGCCTACTGAACCATGCCGCTGAAAATGGATGTGACGTCGCTGTTATTGAGATTGCCGATGGGCTGCAGCAGAAGGAAACTTCCGAGCTAATTCTGGCTGAATCTTTTCGGAGCATGGCTCTTGGCGCGATTTTCGCTTCCTATGACGCGATGGGAGCAAAGTATGGAGTTGATACCCTCCGCGCTGCTGGCCACAAGGTACTTGCAATTAGTGGCAGGATCGGCCGATCGCCGCTCGGTGTGAGGGAGGCTGAAGAAGCCACTGGCCTGCATGTCTATTCCCCATGGGAGCTCCAGGATGGGGCACTCAGCCCCGTTCTAAAGGCTCGCGCTTCTGAAAAACTGGCTAACGGACAGGGCAATAATCCATATCTACGGCGTATTGCTGATTCCCCAAATCCAATGACGGCACTCGACCAGGGTCGAGCCTACTCTTCCCAGCTGCGAATTGATTTTTTGGGGAAGCTTGCGCACGAACTGGTTCAGGCAGAGTTGGGAGAAACACCTGGTCCGGGAAGGCCTGCCAGTGACAGCAGGGCGACATGGCCCAGTCCCTTTGGGAGCGTCTCGGTCACCTTACCCGAGTTGCTATCGCAAAGCTCGAACCCCGCGTTTATGTCGATCCAGGCGCCCGCTGAGTTGATAGAAGCGGCAGTGCTGGCAAAAACCCGTGGAGCCCTCAAGTCATCTCTGGGCAGCCTGGTCCAAGCCCTCGGGTGCCCTCCCCTGTCCGCCACCCAAATGTACAACCTCGTGAGCGGAGCTTGGTCGATGTTCGAGGCAGTTGATCACGATGAACGCCTTTGGGCAGCAAATCGGCTTCAGCCAAATGTTCTTGCGGGACCTGCTTTGAGCCCTCATGACGATTTGGATGGGATGATCATGAATTTCTCGGGAATTTTCAACGAGGACCCCGACCAGCATGCCCCGCTTGGACGGGCGTGAAAGACGGTGTCCTTGCTGAGAACACGAGGTAGGCGGCGGTACAGCGCCCCCCTCAGCGAAATGTGGCGAAGGTCGATACCTGGCCTTGCTGCGGTTGTGGGTTTTGGTGTCTGTATCAATGCGCTCCGATTTGCTGGGCCGCTTTATTTTATACAAATATTCGACCGGGTCATTTCCAGCCGCAGCGTGGAAACCCTCGTTATTCTGACCTTGGCCGCCTTGCTCGCTCTGGTAACCGGCGTCGTGCTGGAAGCCATTCGTCGTCGTATGCTTTCCCGCTGGAGCGTTTGGATCGAGCACCACTTGACCAGCCAGTCCGTGAAAGCCGGATTGACGGCAGGCGTCCCCAATCCGCCGCTTCTGACCAGCATCGAGAAAGTCTCCAGCTTTGTTGAGCGAGGGCTAGCTGCTTGGCTGGACGTGGTCTGGGCTCCCGTTTTCCTGTTATGTGTATACTTGATCCATCCTGTTCTCGGCCTGATCGCGTTGGCAGGCATGGCTTTGCTGACAGGTATGAGCCTGCTCAAAGAAAAGATCACACAAGAGCCCCGCCAAGCTGAACGTGAAGCTGCCAAGCAGGCGAAAGAGGTATTGATCTCAGCGGAAAGGCACAAAGACGTAGTCGGCGCCTTCGCAATGGCCGACGCGATCGCCGGTCGCTGGGGTAGGAACAGAGTAGATGGCTTTTTGCAGCGGGAGCGGCTTAATGCCAGAGGATCGAGCCTTGATGCAGCGATCCGGGCGCTGAACCGTTGCGTTTACATAGTTCTATTGGCATCGGGCATCTGGCTGTTCCTGAACGATTCGGCGTCCCTCGGAGGCGTATTTGCAGCCCGGCTCATTGCCAGATTTGCTTACAGAATGGTGGAAAAGGCAGTTCGGGAGCTCAGAAGCCTCAGGGAAGCGCGGGAGGGATACTCTCAGATCAAGGCGGAGCTTGCCAAACCGTTGGACGTAGAGCCGTCCCTGCTTCCTGGAACGCCGCAAGGCTCGTTAGTTCTCGATCAAGTTACATTCAGGCATGCTGGATCGCGAGCAGACGTATTTAGGAAACTGTCGCTTTCTCTGGCTCCTGGGGAATTGCTGCTGGTCATAGGACGTGCAGCCACCGGCAAGACGACGCTTTCTCGTCTTCTCATTGGTTTGCTCAAGCCCCGCACCGGTCAGATCCGCTTGGGAGACATGGACATAACCAGGCTTCCGGATAATGTTAGAGTTGGAGGCATCGGCTATTTACCTCAGCACGTTGAACTTTTTGACGGAACCGTCGCGGAAAATATTGCACGTTTTCAACAAAGTTCTATCGATGACGTGGTTTCCGCAGCAAAAATAGCCGGAATACACGAAGTTATCATTCGTCTGGGCCAGGGTTATGACACTTTGCTTAACGACTCGGTCGGCCTGTCCGGGAGTGAACGGAAGCGAGTAGCCCTTGCCCGCGCGCTCTTTCGCGCGCCGAGACTTATTGTCTTGGACGAGCCATTCGCCAATTTGGACGCTGCCTCGAAGAAGACCCTCGAGTCGGCGGTTAGGCTTATGAAGGATGCGGGAAGCTCGGTAATTGTCACCATATCCGGACAGACCAACCGTCTTGCCGGATTAGTTGATAGGTCGCTGATCCTAGGAAGTCGATCGCCCGAGCTCACCGGAGGTTCCGTTCGTCCCGTTGCTTTCGGGAAAACTGAATTGCGGAGCGTTAAGTGATAGCTTCGCTCGCTCTTGGCACCAAACACCCCGGTACCCAGCGAGCCGAAGATCCGCCGCCGTTTGGTAGGCGTTTAGTGATCTCTGGTTTCGCGATTGTCGCTGCCTTCTCGACCCTGACCGGCATGTGGCTTGTCGCGGCACCTATCCAGGGTGCGGTCTTGGCCACCGGGGTGGTGAATGTCGCGTCAAACGTAAAGACAGTTCAGCACCTCGAAGGCGGCATCATATCAGAGATATTGGCTCAAGAAGGAGATCGCGTGTCGCCAGGCCAGGTGTTGATACGATTGCAAAACACCGCTTCGGCGGCTGCTGCAAATGAAATCAAGGCGCAGTGGTACGAGGCGAAGGCTACGGAAGCGCGCTTGGTCGCGGAACGAGATGGAAAGGACTCGATCGAAATTCCGCCTGAATTGAAAGCGTCCGGCAAATTGGCAGCGGATGCTGTTTCCGGGCAGGAGAGTGTCTTTCGGACACGTCAAAACCTCTTCAGAGAGCAGCTCTCCCTGCTGCAGCAAGCAACCGGAAGCATGGCGAAGGAGATAGAGGGTTTTGAAGGGCAAGTGGTAGCGGCTACCCGGAAGCTCGAGCTGATCGAGGAGCAATTAGGTGATGTGCGCAGCCTGTACGAAAGGAAGTTGGTAGTCAGGACGCGCCTTGTAGATTTGGAAAGAGAAAAGGCGGACGTGGGAGGTGCCCTAAGCGGGTATGTAGCGTCGATCGGCGCGACCCAGCAAAAGATGGAGGAGACGAAATTCAAGATTGCCGAACTTAGCGCCTCGACGACGGCCGATATCGTCGAGACACTAGGAGAAACCCGCGCCAAAATATACGAATACGAGCAGCGAATGGCCGCTGCTGATGACGTGGCGACGCGTACCGAGATACGTGCTCCTATCGGAGGCACCATAGTGGGACTTAAGGTCCACACGAATGGAGGGGTCGTAACGGCGGGAGAGCCGCTGATGGACATCGTCCCTCAGGAGGATAGCTTCGTTGTTGTGGCAAACGTTGACCCCCTCGACGTCGATCAGGTGAAAGTGGGACTGCACGCGACGGTGTGGCTTAGCGCTGTGAACAGACGTTACCAGCAACCGATGAGCGGTGACGTTCGCACTCTTTCGGCTGACCGGCTAATTGACCCTCGGACCGGTCAGGCTTTTTATTCAGTCCGAATTGTTCTGAGGCCGGAGTCTTTGAAGCCTGGAGCATTGCAAGCTGGAATGGGCACACAGGTCATGATCGAAACTGGAGCGAGGTCAGCATGGGAGTATCTCAGCGCGCCGGTCTATGCCGCTATGGGACGTGCTCTTCGTGAATGAAGAGAACGAGCAATAGACAAAGACTTTTACGCTCCCGTTCAAGTATAATTTGGGCGAGTATTGAGTATTATGTCCTCTTCCAGATTCGCGGCCACCAGTCGACGCATCGCCGCCGCTCGGCCCTGTCGACGGCGCGCATGCGCAGGCCGAACTCGACATTCTCGCGCACGGTGAGGAATGGAAACAGCGCCAAGCTCTGCCAGGCCATCGGCGTATCCCGCTGCCAGGTGACGGCTTTCGTCGATCAGCACGGCCATTGAACACCAAGTGTCTGGATCGCTGCCATTCGAATGCACGACGACATCGCTCCCGACAGCCACATATCATCCAACTGAAACGCAATTTGTATTTCATTTCTTTGATTAAGGTCATCTCAATAAAGGTGGAACCATGGCCAGCAACGCCAAACTCGCTGAATCAGCTCGCGAAACGCCAAAGCTTAACATGAAACCGATCGAGGAGATTGACAGCAAGCAAATCTCCACGGCAATCCGACAAAATCGGCCGTTTGTTGTTCGAGGCTGGGTTGCAGCCTCCGACGGTTGGGGATTGGATGACCCCAAATGGGCGCGGCATACCGGGCAGGTTACGGTGGTTCCAGGGGACGAGACCACGGTTTCCACTGCATCCTATGTCTTACGCAAGAGCGGGATGACACACGAAATGACCTTCCGTGAGTTGTTCGAGCGGATCCTAGGCCAGGGGGAATGGCAACCACTGATCGATGCAAACGAGCGCTACTACATGTTTGGCGGGAAAGTCCCGAGCAGTCTTCTGGAGGCATTGCCTTGGCCAAGCGACCTGGAGTTCGTTGGCTCGTCTCCCTATGTTGCTTCCGAAGGGGTTACCGCCAAGGCGCATTATGATCATTGGTACGCATTCCTGGTGCAGCTACACGGGACAAAAGCCGTGAAAATGTTCCCCCCTTGGGATTATAGTTTCATCTATCCGCAGCATGAAAAGACGGCCGACAAGCCCAGGCGGGCGCTTGTGGATTTGAATAATCCCGATTTTGACCAGTTCCCGTTGTTGAATCAACTGCATGGAGAGATTGCCGTACTGAATGCAGGTGACGTTTTGTATATGCCGGTCGATTGGTGGCATGAGGTTGAAACCGAGGGATTCTCTGTCAGCATCAACCGGCGTTTGAGACGGAGTGCGCTGGACTGGGCCGGCGCACTGCTTGTATTCGGCTATCAGGTCCTGCAAGGCGCATACCGTTACGGCATCGAACCGATCCCCACCGACGAAATTAAGACTCTGGCCCAGCATGCCTATGTTGAGTGGAAGAGCGACACCGGCAAAACGGAATACGATCAATGGTGCGCATTCCTGGCGCAGTTGGGGCGGGACCAAGCAAAGGCGTTGCGGATCCCCGAAGATCTCGGAGTCCTCATGGCGCGGTGGTTTCAGACCGAGCAAGACCTAACGAAGGCAGAGTTTGAGGCGCTCTCGCATCCCGCGGTTGAACTACCTGTTCGGCAGTGACCTTGCCCCCAGTTTCTATCCAGTTTTGAGTTCGTTTCCGGCGTGGGTTGTGCCCTGCTGGGCGGGTGAAGCGACGGGCGCTTGCGCGGAGCCTTTGGCACAGCGCAGCGCGAGCGACCGTCGCAGATTGAAGGTGGTGGCGAACTCGGCCGGTGTCTGCCAGGCGATTTGGGAATGCGGCCGCGCGGTGTTGTAGTCGGCGCGCCACAGGGCGATGGCGACGCGTGCCTAAGCCAGCGAAGTAAACAGCGTCTCGTTGAGCAGTTCATCGCGCAGTCGGCCGTTGAAGCTCTCGATAAAGCCATTCTGCATCGGCTTGCCGGGCGCAATGTAATGCCATTCGACGCGGTTCTGATCCGCCCAGGAGAGGATGGCGTTCGAGGTGAACTCGCTTGTCGCTGACGATCATTTTCGGCCGGCCGCGCTCGGTGATGAGCCGGTCCAATTCCCTTGCAACCCGCATGCCCGAGAGAGACGTATCAACGATGAGTGCCAGGCACTCTCTCGTGCAGTCGTCGACGACGGCCAGGATGCGGAAGCGGCGCCCGTCTGTGAGCTGGTCCGATACGAAGTCGAGCGACCAGCGCTCGTCGGGCCTCAGCGGCACCACCATCGGCGCGCTGGTCCCGATCGCCCGTTTGCGGCCGCCACGGCGGCGAACGGCGAGCTTCTCCTCCCGATAGAGCCGGAACAGCTTCTAGTGGTTCACGACCAGGCCCTCCCGCCTCAGCATCACGAGAAGACGCCCGTAGCCGAACCGGCGACGCTCCTGCGCGATCGCCTTCATCCGCTCGCGAAGCTCGCGGTCGTCCAGCCTGCTGGTCTCGTGGCGAACCGTCATGCGGCAACAGCCGACGGCTTTACACGCCCGCCGTTCGCTCATCCCGAAGCCTTCCTTCAGGCGAGCGACAGCTTTCCGCTTGGCCGCGGGCGTCACCATTTCTTTCCCACAAGATCCTTCAACGCGGCATTGTCGAGCATGGCGTCGGCCAGAAGCCGCTTCAGCCGCGTGTTCTCGTCCTCCAGAGCCTTCACTCGCCGAGCCTCGGAGACATCCATCCCGCCGAAGCGGGCCTTCCAGTTGAAAATCGAGGCGTCGCTGACCCCGTGCTTGCGGCACAGATCGGCAACCGATCCCCCGGCCTCATGTTCCTTCAAAATTCCGATGATCTGCTCTTCAGAGAAGCGGCTACGTTTCATGTCCTGGTCCTCTCGATGGGCCAGAACGAACTTCAAACCGCATTAGATCAGAGGGGCAAGGTCAACCTGGCCAATGTTTCGGCTTGAGAAGCAGGGACGGAAGCCGCACCGAGCTTCGTATAAGCCGAAGGAACGCCGCGTTGACTAGCCGATAACCCACTAAAACCGTGGATTTATTGAAACCGCACGAGCATATTACGGGTCGGGCGCGCAGTGGTTGAAAATGCTTGCGTCGCGCTATGTTATTTGCATGCTGCGCCGTTTCTTTCTCTGTCGTTCGTGGCGCTGGCATGCTCTGATCCCTCAAAAAGGATGTGTCATTGGTTTTCAGTTTTTGAGACCGGCGGTGGGCCTATCGTTTGTCCGCTTGCCGAACAGGGAGGAAGACAATGGACGGAGAATCGCATTCCAAATCAAGGCGAAGCTTCCTGAAGTCGAGCGGACTTGTCGCCGGGCTGACGGCGACGGCGGTTACCGCTCCCTGGGTTCGAAGGGCAGGAGCCGCTGACACAATCATCTGGAAAATTCAAACCTCGTGGCCGGCTGGCGTCGGACTTGAAACTTTCCAGAGCTGGTGTGCGGCCATCAAGGAAAAGACCGGAGGCCAACTCGAATTTCAGCCGTTCAAGGCAAAGGACATCGTTGGTGACTTCGAACTCCTCGACGGGGTGAAGAACGGCGTTCTGGAAGCGATGAACTCGTTTTCACTTTACTGGGCCGGTAAGCTTCCCGCTGCGGCGTTCCTCTCCTCTTACACGATGGGGCTACGCTATCCGCACGAATGGGACATCTTTTTCTATTCGAAAGGTGGTCTGCAGGCCGCGCGCGACCTTTATGCGAAACAAGGTCTTTACTACGTCAACCGCATTCATCACGGCCCGAACATCATCCACTCAAAGACACCGATCCGCTCGATCGAGGATTTCAGAGACCTGAAGCTGCGCGTACCTGGCGGCATGATCGCCGAGACATTCGCAAAAGCCGGCGCCAAGACGACGCTGCTGCCGGGCGGCGAGGTGTTCTCCGCGCTGGAGAAAGGCACGATCGATGCAGCCGACTACACTGGGCCGGCGGTAAACTGGGCGCTCGGGTTCCAGCAGGTGACCAAGTACATTTCCATGGGCCCAGCCGGTCTGATGTCCGTATACCAGCCCGTCGACCTGATGGACTTTGCCGTCAACATGAATGTCTGGAACCAACTCCCGGACAACCTCAAGAAGTTCGTGGAAGACGAAATCCAAGTCTATTCCAATGTCCATTTCGGGGCCATCCAGAAGGCCGACATGGAGGCCTGGCAGAAATTCCTGGATGCCGGCATTGAAATCAATCGGCTTGGACCGGAGGACCTCCAGAAGTTCCAGGAAATCGCGGTGCCAATCTGGTTCGAGTGGGCCAACAAGGATAAGGACGCGGCGCGCATCTTCAAACTGCAGCTTGAGGTGATGGAGAACCCGACCGTCGGTTACGTTACGCCGGACATGTATCAGGGATTGTCGATCAACCTCTGAGGCTCTCCGCGCCCGTCCTGTCCGGGCGGGCGCACTCTCCTGCAAGAGGCAGTCGCCGATGCCCTCACTCACATTTGTGCTGCCGCACTGGCTATACTGGTCAAGCCTCGTGCTTTTCCCGCTCGTTGCGGTCTTCCTTGTCCATCGCGAGCGGGCACAGCGCGATGCCGGCCGTCCAAATCTCTTTCTTGCTTACCTGTTCCTGGTCACTGCAGGCTTCCTCGGCATGCACCGGTTTTATCTGAAGAGCAGGTGGGGATTCATTTTTATCCCGCTGTTCATTGCAGTGCTTTGGACGAGCGCCCAGGTACGCGACGGACGTGAGGCAGTGTCGCTCGCGCGATCCCAGAGCGAACACGCCGAAAGGCTGTTGCCGCGTGCCAAGGCAGATGTAGCAGCCAGCAAAGAAGGCGCTGCCAATCGCCTGGCGAAAGCTGAGGCAGACGCCACGGTGGCGCGCGATAATCTGAGCGCCGCCGCCCATGGGCTCGAGCGCGCCAACAGGATCGGCCGAATTGCCGGACTTCTGCTTGGTCTCGCTCTCGCAGGCGACGCCCTTCTAATACCCGGTCTTGTGCGGCGCGCCCGCACCCGTGAGATCGAGCGCGCCGCGGCCGACCATCCGCTCGTAGTCGATGTGCCAGCCACGCCCGTCAAGCAACCGCTCGCGTTGTTCCAGCCGGTCGACTGGCTGGTACGCGTGACGGGAGAGTTCGTCGCGTATTGGTCGGTTCTCGCAGTGGTGGCGTACTACTACGAAGTGGTGGCCCGTTTTGTTTTCAACTCACCGACCAACTGGGTACATGAAAGCATGTTTCTTATGTTCGGCATCCAGTACATGCTGGCAGGCGCCTATGCCTACCGTGACGAAACGCATGTCAGGGTAGACATCGTCTACAGCCATCTCTCCGAACGCGGTCGTGCTGTCTGCGACATCATCACCTCGGCCTTCTTCTTCTTGTTCACCGGCACCATGCTGGTCACAGGATGGCGATTTGCGAGCGATGCCACGGCGGTTGGCGAACGCTCATTCACCGAATGGGGCATCCAATACTGGCCGGTAAAGCTCGCGATCCCCATCGGGGCAGCGCTCCTGTTGCTTCAGGGCCTATCCCGGCTGATGCGAGACATCGCCACTGCATTTGGAAGGGTCGGCTGAGCGATGGGCCTCGAGCTTCCGATCCTGTGGCTCAGCATATTGATGTTCGGGGGTCTGGGCGTACTTTTGCTGCTCGGATTACCGATGGCCTTTTGCACCGGCAGCCTTGCCGTGCTTTTCCTCTTTCTGTTCGGCAATTCGGCCATGCTGAACATGCTGCCGTCTCGGGTCTTCCCGTTCATGACGGATTATCAGCTCTCGGCGGTGCCGCTTTTCATCTTCATGGCCGCGATTCTCGAGAAGGCGGGCATCATCGAGGAGCTGTTCGATGTCGTCTACAAATGGCTGGGCGGACTCAAAGGCGGGCTCGCATCGGCCACGGTGATCTCCTGCACACTGCTGGCCGCGATGGTCGGTGTCGTCGGGGCGACGGAAGTGACGATGGGCATGATCGCGCTCCCGGCCATGCTGCGCCGCAACTACGACGCCAAGCTCGCCTGCGGCTCGCTTCTTGCTGGCGGGACCCTAGGCATTCTCATACCCCCTTCCGTCATGGCGATCGTCTATGCCGTCGTGGCGCAGCAGTCGCTGGGCGAGCTTTTGATCGGGTCGGTATTTCCCGGGCTGCTGCTGTCCGGGATGTATGTCGCCTACGTGACGGCGCGCTGTTACATCGACCCCAAACTCGGCCCGGCGTTGCCGCCGAACGAGCGCATTGACTTCGCCCAAAAACTCAAGCTTTTGCGCCGGACGTTCATGCCGATACTGCTGATCCTGCTTGTGCTCGGGGTCATCTTCATGGGCATTGCCACGCCGGTCGAAGCCGCCGGCATCGGTACGTTCGGGGCTTTCATCGTCTGCGCCGCACATCGGCGCCTGACCTGGGACACGATCCGGGAGGCCTGTATCGCGACGCTCAAGGCCACGGCGATGGTCATGTGGATATTCTTCGGCGCCACCATGTTCGTCGGTTTCTTCATCCTGAAAGGTGGGCAGAACTTCGTAGCCGAATCGATACTCGGAACAGGCTTGGCGCCTTACGGCGTTCTTGTTCTGATGATGATCATTCTGTTCGTCCTGGGCATGTTTCTGGACTGGGTGGGCATTCTCCTTCTCACCGTACCGATATTTCTGCCCATCCTAAAGCCACTCGAATTCGGCGGCACGTTTGGGCTAGCCGGTGTGGCTCCTGAAGACGTGCCACTGTGGTATGGTGTCATTTTCATGGTCAACATGCAGATGGCGTTCCTTAGCCCGCCTTTCGGCTATTCGCTGTTCTATCTGAAGAGCGTTGCGCCGCCGGAGATCTCGATGGCGACGATCTTTCGATCCGCAGTCCCCTTCTTGTGCCTGCAGGCGATCGGAGTGGGACTATGCATCGTGTTCCCCTCAATCGTCGTCTGGCTCCCGAAGGTCATGTACGGAGGCAATTGACCACATTTGCGGCTTGCCGACACCGAGGATCAGTCGAATTTGATAGCTTTTCGCTTGAACGGCGTCACCTTTTTGCCTTCCTTTGCGCGTCGTCATGAGATCGCTTCTTGAAACAATCCTGGCTGCGAGTGCGGGTTTATCGCACTCGACCAGTCTTGGTTATCTCGCCTACGCCGCCCCGGGAATGCCGCCCCATCTGTCCTTGCCGAGATGGCCAAGGAACCCGCCGCCGATCAGATCGTTTCGCGATAGATCAATCGGACGAGGAGAGACATGCTCGAAATTCTGCATGCTCACAATCGCGGGACACCGAACACGGGCCGGCTCTGCCAGTTCGGGGCTTGGCGCGATGCTGCGTGACGATGCTGCGTGACGTCGATTATGTCCTGCAAAAACTCGACTGGATGCGCGCCGAAGGCATCTGGCCCAACGGCTTGCGATATCTGTGGACCGATGCATTCGGGGTCGTGCTCTACGTCTCGCTTTATGCGGAAACTGGCGAAGAGCGCTGGCTGGGCGAAGCCGAGCGGCTGGTGGCCGATGTCGAGCGTGTGCTCGGCCGCCGGCGCGGACTGAGGATCGGCGAAGCGGCCGATCGCGACGGCCAGTATTTCCACTATCTGGCGATGTGGCTGTTCGCCCTGGCGCGTCTCGGCGATCTGAAGCCGGAATACCGCAAGCGCGGCATTACGCTGGCGCGGGACATTCACCCGGCGTTTGTGGTCCCCGGCCGCGGCGTGATCTGGAAGATGCAGGAGGATTTGAGCGGTCCTTACCCCGGCTACGGCCTCGGCAGCATGGATGCCTATGACGGCTACGTCTCTTACCGAATGCTCGACGACGAGGAACTGGCGCCCGAGATCGCGCAGATGCGTGACCTGATGGAGCGCGATTGGCGCAGCCTCGACATCGACCAGGACCTCGGCCTCGGCATGATGCTGTGGCTCGCCCATTTCTTTCCCGACGAGCCGTGGGCCGAGGCCCAGACGAGGCGTTCGCTGCGAACCCTGGAAACGATGTGGGTCGACCCGCCCGGTTATTTCAGCCGCGCGCCATGGCTGCGCGATACCAAGTTCGCCTTCACCAATTACGGCGTTTCGCTCGGCCTGCAGGCCGCCGGTATCTGGCCGGGGCGTGTCGATAGGCTGAACGCCTTCTTCGAGGACTGGCGCTCCGGCGACGAATACGACCGCGAGGCGATCACCTGGGTGATGGCCTGCACCTCGCACCTTCCCGGTGCTTTTCTGACCCGGGGGTGGCGAGACAATGATTGAAAGCGACCAAGCTCGGGAACGTTCCTCCGCCGGCGCGGTTGTCGATGGAAGTGGTGCATGGAGACGCAAGGGACGCGGTTGAAATGGCCATTCTCTTGGGAAAACCGGGAAGCTGTTGGGTGGCGGCAGCCACCTCCACGAACTATCCCCAGCTCGAAGGCTCGATCCGTGCGGACGCCGTTGTCGTGGGTGCTGGAATTGTCGGGCTGACGACGGCGCTTCGGCTTTGCGAGGCGGGCCGGTCGGTGGTCGTCCTCGAAGGCCTGCGCACGGGCGGCCAGGTAACCGGCCGCTCGACGGCCAAAATCACCACGCAGCACGCGCTGATCTATCGTCATCTCATCGACAGCCTAGGCCTGGACCTGGCGCAGACCTATGCCGATGCGAATTCCGCCGGCGCCCGACAAATCCGCGACTGGGTTAACAACTACGCCATTGCCTGCGATCTCGAGAGCAAGGACGCCTATAGCTACACCTGCGATGAAAGCCGGCGCGCGGAGGTCGCGGCCGAGGCGGAGGCCGCGCGCCATGTCGGGCTGGAGGCCGATCTCCTCGACCGCGCGCCGCTGCCTTTCGAAACGGCCGCGGCATTACGGTTCCCCGACCAGGCGCAGTTCAACCCGGCGATGTATCTGGTTGGCCTGGCGGAAGCGGTGACGGCCCGTGGCGGTCGGATCTTCGAAAACAGCCGCGCCACCTCGATCGACGAGGCAAGCCGCTGGCGCGTCGTCACCGATGGCGGCGCCGTTGATGCCTGGCAAGTCGTCGTCGCCACCAACATGACGGTGAAGAGCCCCGTCGGCATGGCGAACCGGACGCAACCGCGCTGCCACACCGCCATGGCCTTTCGGATCGATGATCCCCTCCCTGTCGACGGCATGTTCATCGGCATCGACGACCCGACGCATTCCATCCGGTCGGGCCGTGATGCCGAAGGTACACTGCTGGTCACGCTCGGCCCCAAGTTCAACACCGGCTGGGACGGCGACGTGGCGAGGCGGTTTGTCGAACTGGAAAAATGGGCAAGAAAGAACCTTCCGGTCGGCGACGTCGCGTGGCGCTGGTGCAATGAGGATTATGATACGGCCGACAGGATTCCATATGCCGGCGAGCCCGATCCCGCCAAGGCCGCCGGCTTCCACATTGCCACGGGTTTCAACGCCTGGGGCATCACCAACGGGACGGCCGTAGGCACGATGATCGCCGACCTGATCTGTGGCCGCCCGAGCCCTTGGCAAAAACTCTACGATCCGGCGCGGCCCTATCCCGAGGACTTCCACAAGAACGGCCGCAGTCAATCGATCGTCTCGAGCACCCACGACATTGCGCCTGGCATGGGTGGCGTGATCGTCAGGGGAGACGAAAAGATTGCGGCGTGGAGAGACACCGAAGGCGCACTCCAGGCGGTTTCGGCGATTTGCACCCACAAGGGCTGCACCGTAACCTGGAACAATGCGGACCACACCTGGGATTGTCCCTGCCACGGCTCGATCTTCGCCGCCGACGGTTCGGTCATCCACGGCCCTGCCCGAAAACCGCTTGCCCAGATTACATTGTGAAGGCGGCGACCGACACGGCCCGCGTCACGCCGGCCGTTCGTAGGTTCCGACCAACTCCGTCTCCTCCAATGCGTGTTTCTGGGCTTGCTTCCAGACCTGATGCACGCCCGCCTGTCCTGGTACGCTGAGGCTCGGCACATCGAGCGCGGCCAGCAGGAAGTGGTAATGGTGGACGCCGTGCCCTGCAGGCGGCTGCGGACCATCGTAATAGGCATTGCCGAAATCGTTGGTGCCTTGCCTGAGTGCCGACGGGCCGGGCTTGCCGTCTTCGGCCTCGGCGAGTCCGCCGGCATCCGGCGGGATGTTGAACACCGCCCAGTGCCCGAAAATCCCGCTTGGTGCATCGGGATCCCGCACGACAAGAACAAGGCTCTTGGTACCATCCGGGACACCGGACCACTTCAGCGGCGGCGAGACGTTCTGGCCGTCACGCGCATATTTTTCGGGAAGTCTTCCGCCTGCCCGGAACGCCGGGCTGATAAGGGTGAGTGGCATTGCTATTTCCCCAAGGAGGTTGCGACCGAGAAGCCCGCGCCTGCGCCGTTCACGCCGCTTGCTGAGCTTCGGCGACGCGTCTTATCTCGCCTGGCAGGGATTCCCAGACCTTGTGCATCTGTCCTTCTCCGACGTGATGGGCGAGCACCTTGGACACGACCCTGAATGCATCCTTGGAATCGACCGGACGGGTAAATTCCAGCTCCGCCTTGATCTTGGCCAGAAACTCGTCGAGCGACCGCAGCTTCTCGGGAGCTTTGGAAGGCTGATATTGGTCATAGAAGGCGCCGCGCACCAGGATCGGCAGCTGCGAGCCGAGGTGGGCTGCAAGATCCGGCTGCATACGGTCGCGCAGGGCGTGCAGCACCGCTCCGAGAACGTGCCAGGCGACCTGCCGATCCGGTCCAATCTCGTCCATGATCTCGTCGAGCCAGGTGTTCGTGGTCTGCAGTGTCTTGTCGAATACGTCGAGTCCGGTGGCGTTCATCGAAATCCTCCTTCCAAATCCGACTAGGTGATGTGACCAAACAGCCGTACCTGCCCGTTGTTCCCCGATGCGCATGTCCTGATGCGCATTTATTGTCGGAGGTCCCGTCATGAGGGAATTCGGGCCGGCTTTTTGCCGCTGTTTTCGACCACCTTTCTTGGCCGGCACCCGGAACATCCTCATGGGTGGACGAGTTTTGTTTGCCGTCGCCGATCACATGGTGACGAGTGATGCAGACACAAAAAACAGGAGAAGAACCATGGCACATCACGATTTGGCGCCCCGGACGCCATCGCGCAGCCTCTACCCATCCGCGCGCGACCCGCTTACGTCATTCCACCGGCAGATCGACCGCCTGTTCGACGACTTCTTCGCGCCGATGGCCGAAGCGACTACGGCCGGCGATCTTTGGCCGAGCGTCGACGTACATGAAACAGACCAGCCTATAAGGTCACCGCCGAATTGCCGGGACTCGAGCAGAAGGACGTTGAGCTCAAGCTGCGCGAAAACACCCTCTTTATTACGGGCGAGAAGCGTTCGGAGCACAAGGAAGGCGACGGCGGCCGCACCTACAGCGAACGCAGCTATGGCCGGTTTCAGCGGACCATCCCCCTGGAAGCGGAGATCGATGCCGACAAGGTGCAGGCCACTTTCAGGAACGGCGTTTTGGCTGTCGAGCTTCCGAAGAACCCCGCTGCAAAGGACAAGACACGCCGCATAGAAGTGAAAGCGCGATAGTTGCCAAACTGAAGGCTGCCTGAGCAGGCGGCGTTCAGCCCAGATGGAGAAGAACGGCGAGCACGGCGGCAACCGCCCAGGCGAGCGTCTAGCGCCGGGGATCGTCCGTTGCCTCGGAAACGCCTTCGAGAGCGATTTTGGCGGCTTCCTCATCGGTCCGCCCGAGGTCGGCCAGGGCAATGACGCCGACGAGGCGCTTGTCGTGATTGATCACCGGAAGACGACGCACCTGATGCTTGGCCATGATCTTCGCCGCATCGGTGATATCGGCGTCATCGAAGCACCAATAGACATGCTCGGACATGACCTCGCGAACGGTCGTGTTGCCGGCTGAGCGCTCCTCGGCGACGCCGCGCATCACGATGTCGCGGTCTGTCACCATGCCGACCAGCCTGTCATTCTCGCCGACCGGAAGGGCGCCGAGATTGTCGGCCCGCATTTTCCGGGCGGCATCCCTGATTGTCGTGTTCGGGCCAACCAGTTCGGTCCGACGGCTCATGATCTCCTGAACTTGCATGGGATATTCCTTTCCCTGATTGCTGAGGCAACAAGTCGCCAGACGGGCCTGTTGCCACGCATCGCTAGATTGCCAGCTGGCCGGACGAGGCATGTACGGATCACTATCTTCCGATCTTCCCGATCCGCGCTGAGCCGCGTGCCGGTGCCGGCACCTCGCGATCGAAACTATTCTTGGAACGTCCAGGCAGCGAGCGAGTTCCAAAATGGTACCGGTGCCGCAGCCATCCCACGGAATGTGGCCGCAGGCTGGTGAAAAAACATCCACCGGGAAACAGATGCACGCGGATTGAAGGTCATGGCTATCATCTTTTCAGATCGCCGCGAGGCCGGGCGGCAACTCGCCGGGGAACTCGTTCGCTTTGCCGGCCGCGACGATGTGATCGTATTGGCGCTGCCCCGAGGCGGCGTGCCGGTCGGCTACGAGGTCGCGCAGGCACTCAAGGCACCGCTCGACGTCTTCGTCGTGCGCAAGCTCGGCGTCCCCGGTCACGAGGAACTGGCCATGGGGGCGATCGCGCCCTCAGGTGTACGTGTCCTGAACGACGAAATCGTCAACGGTCTCGCGATCCCGCCACATGTCATCGACGCGGTCGCTGCAAAGGAGGAAAAAGAGCTTCTGCGCCGCGAGCACCTCTATAGGGACGGGCGACCCCCACCGCAGTTGAATGGACGAACCATTATCCTCGTGGATGACGGGCTTGCGACCGGATCGACCATGCGGGCCGGGATCAAGGCGCTGCGAAAAAACCACGCCGCCCATATTGTCGCGGCCGTTCCCGTCGGTAGCCCCGACACTTGCGACGCGATGCGGGCGGACGCCGACGAGGTCGTTTGCGCCACGACACCAGAGCCATTGCTGGGTGTCGGGCGCTGGTACGTGGATTTCTCGCAGACGAGCGATGAAGAGGTCCGCGCGCTCCTCGCCAGGTCCGTGCCCAAGCCTGCGGCTTCCCACAAGCCTGCCGCTTCCGAAGAGGAATTGGCTGGGCGCGCGAGCGCGGGTCCGGCGCCTGGCACCAGATCGACATAGCGGAGGTGGATATGGACCGGGATAGCGAGCACGTCGTGCATGTTCCCGCGGGGCTTGTCGCGCTTGAGGGCAATCTTTCGTTGCCCCCGGATGCTCGCGGCCTTGTGCTCTTCGCCCACGGCAGCGGAAGCAGCCGCCACAGCCCGCGCAACCGCCACGTGGCCAAAAGGCTGAACGAGGCGAACCTCGCCACCTTCCTCATCGACCTGTTGACGGCCGAAGAGGAGCGGATCGACCAGGTCACGGCCGAGTTGCGCTTCAATATCGGACTGCTCGCCGACCGGCTGGTCGGCGTCACGGATTGGCTCGGCGCCTCGCCGGACACGTCGGGGTTGCGTCTTGGCTATTTCGGCGCGAGCACGGGCGCCGGTGCCGCCCTGGTGGCGGCGGCCGAGCGGCCCGACCAGGCCGCGGCCGTAGTTTCGCGTGGTGGCCGGCCCGATCTTGCAGCGCACGCCCTGCCGCGCGTCCGGGCGCCGACCTTGCTCGTCGTCGGAGGCGCGGACACGCAAGTGATCGCACTCAACCGCTCGGCGCTGGCGGCGCTCCGCAGCGAGAAGGAGCTCGCCATCGTCCCTGGCGCGACACATCTGTTCGAGGAGCCTGGCGCCCTGGACGAAGTCGCGGGTCTGGCGAGCCGATGGTTTTTGCGCCATCTGGTTTCGGACAGATCGGCGTCAACGTCCTGACGGCTGGGGCTTGGATCACCAGTGCCGGGATCATTTGCGTCCTCAACGCGTTATGATCCTCATAAGACCGCGCGCAGCTGCAACCCGAATGGCTGTCGCAACCCGTATGTGGGAGAAAGACAATGCCGGACAAGAAAACCATCGAGAAGGCCCGAAAGGACAAGCGCGAGGGCAAATCGCCGAGCACACAGGCCGGCGAGTTCGTGCACGAGGAGATCGATAAAATCCGCCGCGGCGAGCACGGCGCGCGCTCGACCCAGCAGGCCATCGCCATCGGGCTTTCCGAGGCGAGACGCGCAGGCGTAGACCTGCCCCCGCCCAAAAAGGGCAAGGCGAAGGAGAGCACGCGCAAAAGCGCCGAATACGCCTATGAGGCCGGCCAGGGTGAACGCACGCCGAAACGCCGCCCGCGGGTCTCGAAAGCCGTCTCCAAGGTGCTCGAGCACGAGCCGAAGAGCACGGCGTCGCACGAGGCGCTGGCGCAGCAGGCCAAGCGTGCGGCCTCGCGCCGCACGGCTGAGGAGCGCTCGGCCGCCGCCAAGAAGGCCGCCGAGACGAAAGGCGCCAGCGGAAGGAAGGCGGCGGCGCAGAAGGCCGCCAGAACGCGCGCACACCACGCATAGTTCAAAGACGGCAGTTCGCCTCCTGGAAATCCGATATGGCCCAAACGACCGGTATCGAGCTCTGTCCCGGCAGCGCGGGACAACGCCGCTACCCAAGGCGAACCAGAGCCTGCATCTGCGGGACAACATCGACTTCGAAATCACCGCTGACGACACGGTGGCGCTGACGAGCAATACTCGTCGCTCGCGATGCTGCCTGACGCGTGACACCGACCGGAGGTACTCGGCGGCAAGGGCAGCGGGAGACCGGTCAGGAAAGCGCAGCCTGTTTCTTGAGCATGATGCGTATCGCCCATAACGCGGAGAACTCTGATCATGACCTCAGCTGCCAGCACGACAATGCCGCGAGCCACCACTCAGACGAGACATATCGCTTTGCTCGGCGCGCCCTCTAATCTTGGGCTGATGCCGCAGGAGGGTGAGCCGGAGCCCGGCGTGTGGAAGGCGCCGGAGGCACTTCAATCGCTTGGTCTCGCCGACCGTTTGGGCGCCAGTCCGTTGCGCTCGGTTCGGGCTCCGCTTTATCGGCCTGAGGTGGATCCTGCGACGGGCGTGCGCAATGCCCAGGCCCTGCGCCAGTATTCCAAGACGCTTGCCGAAGCGGTCGACGAGGAGCTGAACTCGGGAGGGTTCCTGCTCATGCTCGGCGGCGATTGCAGTGTGTTGCTTGGCCCTGCGCTCGCGCTACGGCGTCGTGGCCGCTACGGCCTTATCTTCTTCGATGGGCACACCGATTTCAAATTGCCGGATACCTCGCCGTCAAAGGGAGCCGCGGGCATGGATTTGGCCTTCGTGACCGGCCATGGCCCGACGCTCCTGACCGATTTCGGCGAGCACACTCCTTTGGTCCGTGAGGCCGACGTAGTCGCGTTTGGCTATCGCGATGTGCAGGACCCCGCGACTTACACGTCCAAGGCCATCTTCGACACCGATGTTCACCGGATGGATTTGGCTGCAGTGCGGCGGCGCGGCTTCGCCGATGCGGCACGCATAGCGCTTGACGCGGTCGCGGGGCAGGACGTCGAGGGTGTATTCGTTCACTTCGATGTCGACGTGCTGGACAGCGAGATCATGTCGGCTGTCGATTCGCCGGAGGCCGGCGGTGTCTTGCCCGACGAAGCTGTCGAAGCCCTTCGCACATGGTGCAACGATCCACGCGTGATTGGGATGGAGGTGACGATCTATGATCCCGACCGCGATCCGGATCGTCGCTGCGGCAAGCTGCTGATCGACATTCTGGTCGCTTCCCTTCGCGGCCGATAGACCAATGGGAGTCCTGCACTTGTGCACGAACGCAATCCGCCGGCACGAATGGCCGTCGGTCTGACGGATCGCCGCGCGCACCCATTCTGTGGTGCTACCTCATCGGGAACCGTTCTCAACGAACATGGTTCCAAGTGTGCGACCGAAGCATTCGGCTTCTTCTACCCGGCTATCGCCAAGGAGATTCGCCATGACCGGCAAAACCCGTCCCACCGTCCTGATCACAGGCAGCAGCGGGTTTCTGGGCCAAGCCATCGCTCGCGGCTTGATGGAGCGCTACGACATCATCGGCCTTGATGTTGCCAGACGATCCTTGCCCGGCGTCGAGACGATCGAGATCGACCTTACCTTGGACGCGAGCGTGGCGAAGGCACTGGCCGAGGTGCGCGAGCGGAGTGGCGGCCGCGTTGCCTCGGTGATCCATCTCGCGGCTTATTACGATACGACCGGCGAGGATAATCCGAAATACGGCGCGGTGACCGTCGAGGGAACGCGCCGGCTGCTGAACGCGCTGAGGGGGTTCGAGACGGAGCAGTTCGTGTTTTCGAGCACGTTGCTGGTGCATGCGCCGAGCCCGGCGAAGGGCGCCAGGATCGACGAGCGATCGCCGATCGATCCGGCCTGGGCCTATCCGAGATCGAAGGCCGAGACCGAGACGCTGATCCTGAAGGAGCACGGCGACATCAAGGTTGCGATCCTGCGACTGGCGGGTGTCTATGACGAGGATTGTCACGCGGCCTTCATCGCCCAGCAGATCGCCCGCATTTTCGAGCGCATGCCGACCGCCTATCTTTTCACCGGCGACATCACCACCGGCCAGCCCTACCTGCATCTGGACGATCTCGTCGACGCCGTGGTGCGCACCGTCGACCGGCGTAGCGCGCTTCCCAACGAGACCGTACTGCTGATCGGCGAAGAAGAGACGCCGTCCTACGACGACATGCAGAAGCAGATCGGGCAGCTCCTGCACGGCGAGACCTGGCGGACCCTGTCCCTGCCAAAAGAGGTGACGAAGCTCGGCGCCTGGATGCAGGAGAAGGTTTTCGACCAGGAGACCGACATCAAGCCATGGATGATCGAGAACGCCGACGATCACTACGAGATCGACATCTCCCGCGCCAGGCGCCTGCTTGGCTGGAAGCCGCGGCACAGCCTGACCGCTACCTTGCCGGAAATGATCCGGCGGCTGAAGGCGGACCCTACCGACTGGTACAGGAAGAACAAGCTTGAATCGTCGGCGGTCGCCGCTTCCGCGCCCGAGCTCGACCAAGCCGCCGAACGGCTGCAGCGTCCGCTCGAGCGCTCGGACGACGAGGTCGAGGCGGAAACCGAACGCCACCGGGCCGCAACGCTCTGGGCGCCGCTGACCAACGTTGCGATCGGGCTGTGGCTCGTGGCGTCGCCCTTCACGCTCGGCCTGTTCGATCCCGCTTCAGCACCGATTCCGCCGGCGCTCGGACATGAGATCGCCTCGCCGGAGACGCGCGACGGCAGGCTCGGCATCAGTGAGATTGTATCCGGCCTCGCCATCCTGTCGCTGGCGCTTGTCGGCATGCGCCGGCGCTGGCACGGGCTGCAATGGATCACCGCCTCGATCGGGGTTTGGGTGATGTTCGCGCCGCTGCTGTTCTGGACCACCAGCGCCGGAGCCTACGCGACCGACACGTTGGCCGGCATGCTGATCGTCGCGTTCGCGGTGATGATCCCGCCGACGCCGGGTATCAGCCGGCGTGCCCTTGCCGCCGATGACGACCGCCCGCTCGGCTGGAGCTATTCGCCCTCCCTCTTCACCCAGCGCATTCCCATAATCGGCCTCGCCTTTGTCGGCCTGTTCGTCTCGCGTTATCTCGCCGCCTATCAGCTTGGCCATATCGATGGCCTTTGGGAACCGTTCTTCGGCCCGGGCGAAACGCCGGCCGGCAATGGCAGCGAGGCGGTGGTCACCTCATGGGTCTCCAAGGGCTTTCCGATCGCCGATGCCGGGCTGGGCGCCTTCGCCTATGCGCTGGATATCCTCGCCGGCGCGATCGGGGACCGCCGCCGCTGGCGCACCATGCCATGGATGGTGCTGCTGTTCGGCTTGCTGGTCATCCCGCTCGGCGTGGTCAGCGTCGGCTTCATCATCATCCAGCCGCCGCTCATCGGGGCGCTGTGCACGCTCTGCATCGTCCAGGCTGCCGTCACGGTCGTGCTCATCCCCTATTCGGTCGACGAGGTGCTGGCGAGCTGCCAGTATCTTTGGCGTGCGAAACAGGCGGGAGAGCCGTTCTGGCGCACATTCTGGTGCGGCGGCCCGGCGCTTTCGGAGGACCAGACGCCGACGCCGGATCTCGACCGGCCGCTATCGGCAGTGGCGCGGGACTTCATCACCGGCGGTGTGAACTTCCCGTGGACCCTTGTCGCCAGCACGCTCGCCGGCGCCCTGCTGATGATCACGCCGCTCAGCTTCGGCACAAGCCCGCCGCTCTACTTCAGCGACCATGTCATCGGCTGCCTGGTCATCATGGTAGCCGTTACCGCGATGGCCGAGGTGGCGCGCGCCGTCCGCTTTCTGAACATCGCGCTTGGAGCCTGGATTGCCCTCTCTCCGTTCATCCTCGTCGGCGGTGCGGCCGCGAGCCTCGCCAATCTGGCGATCGGAGCCCTGCTGGTCGGGCTCAGCCTGCCGCGCGGCACGCGCAGCGCTGCGCATTATGGCGGCTGGGACCGGGCCATCGTCTGAGGATGTTCAGCAGCGCTGGACGATCGGCCAGGTGACTGCAAAGATTGATCCGCATCAACCTGTCGAACTTATCGAGCGGGAAGTCGGCGAAAGGCGCAAAGGCGGCCGTACCCTTCCAACTTGAATTTTCCGCGTATCTGGGTTTCATAAGTCGGCAAATAACTTAGGGAGGAATTTCAACATGATAAAAAGGGCAATTCTCGGCGCCGGCATCCTCGCCGCCGGTATGTGGGCCGCGTCGTCATCGGCGTCCGCCGAAAGCCTGACCATGTATTGCGGCGTTGACGAGGTCTGGTGCCAGCAGACGGCGCGGGCGTTCGAGGAGAAGACCGGCATCACCGTCAATATGACCCGCAAGAGCGCTGGCGAAATCTATGCGCAATTGCGCGCCGAGGCCGCCAACCCAAAGGCAGACATCTGGTGGGGCGGCACCGGCGATCCGCATCTGCAGGCAGCCGAGGAGGGCCTGACAGTGGAATACAAATCGCCGCTGCTCAACCAGTTGCAGCCCTGGGCGATCAAGCAGGCGGAAACGTCCGGCTACCGCACGGTCGGCATCTATTCGGGTGCGCTGGGCTTCGGCTACAACAAGGATTTGCTGGCCGAGAACAATCTGCCCGAACCGAAATGCTGGGCCGATCTGATCAAGCCCGAATACAAGGGGCACATCCAGGTCGCCAACCCCAATTCCTCGGGGACCGCATACAATATGCTGGCAACCATCGTTCAGCTGTTTGGTGAGGACAAGGGTTTCGAATACATGAAAGCCCTGCACAAGAACGTCAACCAGTACACCAAGTCGGGTTCGGCGCCGATCAAGGCCGCCGGTCTCGGCGAGACCACCATCGGCATCGTCTTCATCCACGACGCCGTGTCGCAGGTCGTGGCTGGTTTCCCGATCGTTCCGGTCACCCCTTGCGAGGGAACCGGCTACGAGATCGGCTCGGAATCGATCATCAAGGGGGCGCGGAACCTGGAGGCTGCGAAAAAATTCTACGACTGGGCGCTCGAGGCCGACGTCCAGTCCATGGCGCAAAAGGCGGGGTCGTTCCAGGTTCCGTCGAACAAGGCGGCAAAAACCTCCGACAAGGCGCCCGACCTCTCGACCATCAAGCTGATCGACTACGACTTCAAGAAGTACGGCTCGAGCGAAGAGCGCAAGCGCCTGCTGAAAAAATGGGACGAGGAGGTCGCATCGCTGCCGCAATAGCAGATGCGCTTCCGCGAAACCCGCTGGCCGATTGAACCGGTCGCCGTCCTTTGGATGGCGGTCGGATGGCTGGGGTTTGCCGTGCTGCCCTGGTACGGCATCGAGGACGGGTTCTTCGGCTTTTCCTGGCTGTTCGACGGTTACCCGTCCGACAGCGAATTCGCGCCGGCACTGGTTCTGGCTCTCAAGGGCGAGAAACTGTGGCTGGCGCCGCTCGGCCTGCTGCTGGCGGTGCCGCTGCTTCTGTGGGGCCGCACCAAATCCGATCCGGTTTTCAGCCGGCTGCTGATCATTGTCGGCGCCGCCGGATTTGGCTGGCTGTTGTTCCAGGGCTTCGCCATCGGGCTGCGCGGTTGGCAGTTCGGCTGGCTCACCAGCCTGTTCGGCGAACTTGGCGACCGCCAATTCGGCATGGGCTACGGCGCCTTGCTGGTCAGCGGTGCCTTTCTGTTCCTTTTCACCCTGGGTGTTGCCGCGCGCGGCGCCGTCTCTGGCGACGTCTTCGTCGTCGGCTCGATCGGCTTTGTCGTCGCCATGGTTGCCATTTTCATCTTCATGCCGATCCTGATGATGCTGGCCAATGCCATGCAGACCGACGACGGCGGCTACTCGCCTGTCGCGTTCCTGGCCAAGCTGTTCAGTTCGCGGCTGTGGAGCCTGGCTTGTCTTGCCGGCGGCAGCCGCTGCGGCGTGGCCTGGAATTCGCTGCTGCTGGCCGTGCTCGTCGGCCTGCTGACCATGTTTCTGGGGCTGGTGTTCGCGCTGGTCGTGACCCGTACCGGTTTCCGCCACGGCAAGCTGCTCCGCGCCCTGACCGTGTTGCCGATCATCACGCCGGCTTTCGTCATCGGCCTTGCCATCATCTTGTTGTTCGGACTGTCAGGGGCAGTGACGCAGAGCGTGGCCGGTCTCTTCGGTTTCCAGCCGACACGCTGGGTATATGGACTTCCCGGCCTGCTCATTGCCCAGGTTCTCGCCTTCACGCCGATCGCCTTCCTGGTGCTGATGGGCGTCGTCGAAGGCGTCAGCCCGTCCATGGAAGAGGCCTCCCAGACGCTCCGAGCCAGCCGCTGGCAGACCTTTTGGACCGTATCCCTGCCGCTGATGCGGCCGGGCCTTGCCAACGCCTTTCTGCTCGGCTTCATCGAGAGCATGGCCGATTTCGGCAATCCGCTGGTGCTGAGCGGCAATTACGACGTGCTGTCGACAGAAATCTTCTTTGCCATTGTCGGCGCGCAGAACGATGCGGCACTTGCCGCGATCCTGGCGCTGGTGCTGCTGGCCTTCACGCTCGGCGCCTTTTATGCGCAGCGCTTCTGGATCGGCAGGCGCTCTTACACCACCGTCACCGGCAAGGGCGACGCCGGCGTCCATCCGCGCTTGCCTGCCGGGCTGACATACGCGCTCTATGTCATCGCCGGACTGTGGACGGCATTCACCGTACTGGTCTACGCGGTGATCTTCTATGGCAGCTTCGTCAAGCTGTGGGGGGTCGACCAGAGCCTGACACTGGAGCACTACCGCAAGGCGTTCTCCGTCGGCTGGAACGAATTCGGCATCCACTGGTCGGGCTCGGCATGGAGCTCCTTCTGGACGACCATGGAGATCGCGCTGATATCGGCGCCTCTGACGGCCGGGATCGGGCTTCTGACCGCCTATCTTCTGGTCCGCCAGAATTTCCGCGGCAAGAACGCCTTCGAATTTGCGACCATGCTCTCGTTCGCGATTCCGGGAACCGTCATCGGCGTCAGCTACATCATTGCCTTCAACGTGCCGCCGATCGAGCTGACCGGGACCGGCATCATCCTCGTACTGTCGTTCATCTTCCGCAACATGCCGGTGGGCGTGCGCGCCGGCGTCGCCTCGATGTCGCAGATCGACCGTAGCCTGGATGAATCCTCGCTGACGCTTGGCGCCAACTCGTGGCAGACCTTCAGGCGCGTCATCCTGCCTTTGCTGAGATCGGCAATGCTGGCAGCGCTCGTCTATTCCTTCGTGCGCGCCATGACCGCGATCAGCGCCGTCATCTTTCTGGTCAGCGCGCGCTACGATCTCTCGACCAGCTACATCGTTGGACGTGTCGAGAACAATGAATACGGCATCGCCATCGCCTATTCGACGGTGCTGATCGTCGTCATGCTGATGGTAATTGGCTTGATGCAGCTGCTTGTCGGCAGCCGCAATATCGGCCGGCGCGGCATCCAGCAGGGCGACGGCGGCTGGAGCGTGCGCACCAATGTCAGCCTGCCCGGAACGGCCGGCGGCCCGACCACAATAGCAGGAGCCGGGTGATGGCCGAAATTCGCAGCAACGCCGCCTCGGTAACCTTCGACCATGTCACCAAGACATATCCGGGCGCCAGCATGCCGGCGGTCGACGACATCTCGCTTGCGATCGAAGCCGGCAAGCTGGTGACCCTTCTCGGGCCCTCCGGCTGCGGCAAGACGACGACGCTGCGCATGATCGCCGGCCTTGAAATGCCGTCCAGCGGCCGCATTCTGATAGGCGGCAAAGATGTCACCCGCCTGCCCGCCACCGACCGCGACGTGTCCATGGTTTTCCAGTCCTATGCACTGTTTCCGCACATGACGGTGATGGAGAACGTCTCCTATGGCTTGCGTTTCTCCGGCCATGACAAGAAGGAGGCTGCGTCTCGGGCCCGTGCCGGGCTGGAATTGGTCGGCCTGACCGGTTTCGAGGCGCGCCTGCCCAGCGAACTGTCTGGCGGCCAGCAGCAGCGTGTTGCGGTGGCGCGCGCGCTGGTGCTCGAACCGCAAGTGCTGCTGTTCGACGAGCCGCTGTCAAATCTCGACGCCAAGCTGCGCCGGCACGTGCGCGAGGAAATCAGGGAAATCCAGATCAAGCTCGGGCTGACGGTGGTCTATGTCACACACGACCAGGAAGAGGCGCTGGCGGTTTCGGATCGTATCATCGTCATGAACAAAGCGGTGATCGCACAGGACGGCACGCCACGCGAACTCTACGACGCACCGGCCAACGCTTTCGTCGCCGACTTCATCGGCGAAGCCAATATCCTCGATTGCGAGGTGATTTCGGTAGAAGGTGATGAAGCCACCGTCCGGCTCGGTTCGCTGGCCTTGAAACTGCCGGCGCGTAGCCACCGGGCCGGGCCGGCGAAGCTGGCCGTCCGTCCGAGCCGCATCGGGATCGGGCCTGCCGGCAGGCCGCGGACGATCACCGGCAGGCTCGAAAAGGTCACCTATATCGGCAGCCATCTCGAGCTTGTCATCGCCACGCCGCACGGCCAGGTGTTTGCAATATCGCACGATATCGATGCGCCGTTTCAGGCGGGCGACGATGTCGGGGTCGGCTTTCCGGAGCGCGGACCGGTTCTGATCAAAGCTTGAAGGATTGCACGCAGAGCTGGTGAACCTGGGCGAACACGCCGCCACCGCTGCAAATCACCAGCGCGCCGTTTTCCAGCACCGTCTTTGGATCGGATTTGACGACCATGCCGCCGGCTTCTTCCACCAGCAGCATGCCTGCCAGGCAGTCCCAGGCGTTCATGTGCTCTTCGACATAGCCAAGCAGCCTGCCGGCCGCCACATAGGCAAGCATCAGCGCGCCGGATGCGTTACGGAAAAACACGCCGCCCTTGGAAAACAGCAAGCCGATGAGCGTGGCGACGTTTTGCGTATCGACGCGGTTGGAAAAGCCGGTGCCCAACGAGCCGTCGGTCAGGCTGGTGGCCGCGCTTGCCCTGATCGGCCTGCCGTTGAGAAAGGCGCCGCCGCCCTTGCGGCAATGGAAGGTTTCGCCCGTGGAGGGCTCGTGGATGACACCCACGACCGTGTCGCCGTCCAGGGCGCAGGCGATGACCACACACCAGGCCGGAATGCCCCGCACGAAGTTCGCGGTGCCGTCGATCGGATCGATCACCCAGACATGCGCGCTCGATCCGGTGACCGAGGCATGCTCCTCGCCGACAATTCCATCGGTCGGGTAGGCGGCTTTCATTGCCGCACGGATGAACAGCTCGACCTCGCGGTCAGCCTGCGAGACCATGTCCTGATGACCTTTGCTCTCGATGGCGAGGCTGTCGAGGTCGCGAAAATACTTCAGGCCGAGCGCGCCGGCGCGCCGCGCGAGATCGATGGCGAACTGTTCGCGCGTTGCTGTTTCGGGTGTCATGAGATCCTTGGGATGCGAATGTGATCTGAGGAAAATACCCCAGCCAGAGAAGCTTAGCGGTGAAGATAAGAGTGTGCAAATGACGAGCCCTGCCTTTTGCGGGGCGGCCCCGAGGCCGACCGACCTTCCATGCGCCCGACAGCGACAGTCGCGCTCATACGGGTCCGGTCATGTCGCCGTCGACATAGATGATCTGGCCGGTCATGAAGCTCGACGCGTCGGAAACCAGGAAGATCGCGGCACCGCCCAGTTCATCGACCTCGCCCACGTTGCCAGCGGCCGACCAATGCCGCGGCTCAATCCGGAAATTAAGGCGGTTTTACCGGCGAGGCCGAACAGGTCCGATAGGTCATCAATGCTTTGTTTCCCCAGAGATGCGGCCAGAGACAGGCGATCGAGGCCCCTGCCGGACATCGTAGGCGCGGACGACCGCTGTCAGCAATGGCGAGATTGCCGGCGATAAACGCCTATCCCCGCCAGACACCTTCGCGGCGCAGATCGTCCATCGTGCGCGAAATGCCTTCGCGCAGGATCGACACCATGTCGTCGATCTGCTCGCGCGTGATGATCAATGGCGGCGACATCACGCACATGTTGATCAGTGGCCGGACCAGCAGGCCGAGCTCGTGGCAACGCGCGTCGATCCGCTCGGCACCTTGATCCGCCTCGCTTATGACCCCGAGGCTCTGCTGGCGATGGCAGACTGAACAATTCTTAGCGCAGCAATGCGGCCGGCGACGATGGCGCCCTCGACGTAGCCCGGAAATGATGGCGACAGCTCCGACGAGGCGAAATGGATCCGCGACGCGCCGGCGCGGATAATGCGTTCGGCATCGGTTGCCGTCGCATCGACGATCAGATCGCTGTAACCGCCGCCGCTCCAGCGATCCCCAGTCCAGTCGCGATAACTGAGATCGATGATGCCGGCCGCCTCGAGACCGAGCGCCTCTTCCAGCTTTGACGTCACCTTTGCGCGCAACGCCGCGTCGTCCAGATCCCGCCAGCGCTGCGCCAGCGGCCCGCCGATGAAGACGACAAGGGCTGCGTGATCCTCGTCCCTGCTGGCATCGCAGGCAAAAAGCCCGTGCGGGTCGCGCCACATCACCATGCCGCTCAAGCCCCTGTCGCGCCAGAAAGCCTTGGGGTAGCGCACCAGCATTTTGATCACCGCGCCGCTTTGCCAGACGCCGAGGGCTCTCTTCAGCACAGCCGGCAGCGGCGGCACGAAATCCACTCTCGAGGCCATCATCGGCGGTACGGCGACCAGTACCGCTCGTGCCTCGATCGCGCCGGCCGGCGAAACGACGCGAACCCCTCCCGGCCCGTGCTCAATGGCCTCGACAGCTGTATTCAGCCGCAGTCGATCGCCGAGATCCCGCGCAAGATCATCCGCTAGCGAATGCATGGTTTCGCCCACGAAATACTGCAGCTCCGACACCTCGTTGGTGATGCGGCGATCATTGTCGATCAAGTACCACAGCGGCAGCCTTTCCATTGCCAGGCACCACAGGCCCTCGATCATCGACCGAAAGGCGGCCTTCGCATCGTCGGGATCGGCCTGGCGATCGAGCCATGCCGCGACCGTCAAGCCGGCAATGGTCGGGTCGGTGGGTGCGATCGCATTCATCCGCTCGCGCATTCGCATCGCGGTGCCGTAAGTGCGCCCGGCTTGCGCCTCGCTCATTCGCGGCTGCGTGACGAATTCGCCTGCGACATGGGTCTCGACCAATGTCTTGCTGCGCGCTCGCACCAGCGCCATTAATTCCGGCATGTCTTCGCACAGGAACTGGCCGCCGCTGTCGATCCGCTCGCCGAGCCCGTTCTGCACGGCTTCGACGCGGCCGCCGACACGGTCGCGGGCTTCGAGCAGCACGACATCGATGCCGGCGTGGTTCAATTCACGCGCGGCCGACAGGCCGGTGAAGCCGGCGCCGACGATGGCCACATCGGCTCGTTCGATCTTGAACTTCATTAGCCGGCCTTGATCTTCTCGAATGTCAGGGGCCGGATCATTGTCTTCATTGCTGGTCCACCCTCTTTTTGATGGTTCACGCCTGCCTGGCACCGCGGGCTGCAGAGTTCGGATAGTGCTTGGGGAATGCCGCAGACAGGAACTCGTTCGCGGCCTGCAGCGCCGTCTCGCGTGTGGCGTCCTCGGTGCCCATCATCAAATGCAGCCACAGACCATCCAGCATGGCGCTGAGCGCCAGCGCCATGACTTGCGGCTCGTAGGCATAGAAGCCGCTCTGCTTGAGCGCCACGCAAAGATCGATGAATATGTTCTGGTAGACGGCATCGCGTGCGCTGCTCAGCGCCTGATATTTCGGTCGCGATTTGGCCTCGCCCCAGAAGGCACACCAGGCAGCCAGCTTGCGCTTGTTGCAGATCGAGCGGTTGAAATCGGCTGCCACCAATGCCTGCAGCTGGCGGGCGGGATCATCGCCGGCCCTTTGCAAGGCGCTGCGCCAATGCGCCGAATACTCGTCATGCATGTATTGCAAAGTGGCGACGAGCAGCTTCTCCTTGCTCTCGAAATGGAAATTGACGATGCCGCGCGACAGGCCGGCGCCGTCGGCGACGTCGGCCATAGTCGTTTCCGAATAGCCGCGCTTGGCCAATGAATCGATAGTCGCTTCGATCAGTTGAACCTGCCTTGTCTCTTTCGACGCTTTGCGGCCGCGCTTTTCGGAATCGCTTTTTCGCGCCGGTTCGAGGAGGGCTTCGCGCGCCTCTGTTGTCTTCATCGGGGTGATGGTCTCCAGCATCGCCGGCTAGCCGATCGGCTTCGGCCGCGAAGATCAGTGGGACGGTGTTTGCCACTGTCAAGCACCTTCTGCACGGCTGCCCATATTCGAATGTTCTCGTCGAGATTGCATCCTTGGAGAAAACGACGTCGAAGGCACCGTCGGCGAAAGGGCAGCGATCCCGGCGATGCAGACCAGATCAGCGCCGCCGAGCCCGCCTGCAGCGGACCTTGGGTCGAGATCTACGCCAGGCGCGAGCTGCAATATCAAAAGCTGCTGAGGCGTGCCAAACTGGCGCCGCGGCTGGTCATCAAACTCGACCGCCGCACCAGTCCGCCCGCGGATTTCTAAATATGGCCGACGACACCGACAGTCCCGAACTCGACACCGAAGCCGCCGAACAGTGGCAGCTGATCAACACGCCGCTCGGCGAAAAATGGTCGGGCCGCACCCGCTATGCCGCGGCCATGTTCTTCTACAAACGCGGCGAGATGAACGCCGAGACGCTCGAGGTCTACCGCATCTGCGCACGCCTGGATTCGACGGATCCGCTGCCGATCATCCGTGATCGCGGCATTGGCCAGGACTGGCTTAAACGCATGGGTTTCGAATAGTCCGCCCCCAAAACGCGTTCCGGTCAAGCCGGCATCACCCGCTTAGCCGATGGTCCTTTCCAGCATGCCTAGCCAGTTGCGATAGGCGATCTTCTCGATCAGCGCGCGCCCGAAGCCGCGTGCCGCGAATGCGTCGAGCAGTCTTGGCAGGCCGGCAACATCGCCTATCACGGCCGGGATCATGGCGCCGTCGAAATCCGAGCCTAGGCCGACGCCGTCTTCGCCCAGCGCCTGCAGCAGCGAATCGACATGGCGCACCATGATGTCGAGGCCGGTGTCGGCGTTCATCCTGCCGTCCTCGCGCAGGAACCCGGTGGCGAAGTTCAGCCCGACCATGCCGCCGGAGTCGCGGATCGCGCCGAGCTGCCATTCGGTGAGGTTGCGCGAATGGCCGCAGATCGCGTGCACGTTGGAATGGGTCGCGACCAGCGGTGCGTCGCTGATCTCGACGACGTCGCGGAAACCTTTTTCGTTGAGATGCGAAAGATCGATCATGATCTTCAGCTGGTTGCAGGCTTTCACCAGCGCCTTGCCGGCATCGGTCAGCCCCGGCCCTGTATCGGGCGACGAGGGGAAGCGGAACGGCACGCCGTGGCCGAAGGCATTGGAACGGCTCCAGACGATGCCGAGCGAGCGCAGGCCGGCTGCGTGGAGGACATCGAGCAGGGTGAGCTCAGGGTCGATCGCCTCGACCCCTTCGATATGAAACACCGCCGCAATCGAGCCTTGCGCCATCGCCTTCCTCACATCGCCGGCGCTGCGGCAGACGGTAAGCGCCGAAGCCCGCTCCAGCCTGAACAGGATCGAGGCCATCGCTACGGTGGAGTTGAGCGCATCGGCGCGCGGAACCTCGGGCGGCAAGGGCTCGCTGTCGCTCGGCGCCAGCGGCACCGCGCCGCGTTTGGATTTCTCGACAGGCGGCGGGAAGATCGCGAACATGCCGCCGGCAAACCCGCCTTTCTTCGCGCGCGGCAGGTCGATGTGGCCACCCGGCGTCCCCTCGACGAACAGCTTTTCGACGTCCGCATCCTTCGACTGGTAGAGCCGGAGCAGCGTGTCGTTGTGGCCGTCGAAGACGGGAACGAGATCGGATTCGGTCATGGAGGGCCATTCGGTTGAAGTGGTCGGACCGCGGACGGCGAGCCGGTTGCTGGCAATACTTAGGCAAGGTTGGCGCTCTGCGCAAATCCCGTATGTTTGCCCCTTGCGTTTGTACGCCTCCGATAGCCAAAGGGGCACGCGGTAAAGCCGCGCACCCCTTCTCCTGTCATTCATCGAGGGGCTGTGCTTACCGCTTCAGCACGTCCGCCCATTCCGGATGGCGGCGGAACTGAGCATTGGCGAACGGGCAAAGCGGGATGATCGTCTTGCCCGCCGCACGTGCATCCTCGACGGCACGGGTGACCAGGCGAAGCCCCGCGCCCTGGCCGCGAAATGCATCCGGCACTTCGGTATGGTCGATGATGATCTGGTGCTCGCCGACCTTGGTGAACGTCATCTCAGCCTCGGCGCCGTCCGGCCCACGCAGGAGATAGCGGCCCTTCGAGCCGCGGTCCTCCAGCTCGATCTCCGGCAATAGGTCAGACATGGCTTGCGGTCCTTTCATCCGGCGCAAGGGCAAACAGTCGCCGCGCCGCCTCGATCTCGGTCGGCCGCACCTCATGGCCGCCGTCATGCCACTCGACTGTGACATCGGCGCCATCGGCGCGCAAATAGGCTTCAAGCCGCGCCGTCAAATCAGGCGGACAGATCGGGTCCCGCCTGCCGGCGGTGACCAGGATGCGGCTGCCGCCAAGGCTGCCCTTGACCTCCGGCTCGAACGGGATCAGCGGATGCATCAGCACCGTTGCGTCGAACAGCGACGGTTCGGCAAACAGCACCGAGGCCAGGATGTTGGCGCCGTTGGAGTAACCGAGGCCGAGCACCGAAGATGGCTTTGCCGCCTCGATATGCGTCTTGACGAAGCCGGCCATCTTGTCCGTCGCTCGCGTGAGGTCGCCCATGTCGTAGACGCCCTCGCCGGTACGGCGGAAGAAGCGTGCGCCGCCTTGTTCCGAGACATCACCGCGAGGGGCGACGATCGTCGCTTGCGACGCAAGATCGCGCCCAAGCGACAGAAGCTGGGCCTCGTCGCCGCCGGTGCCATGGAAGACGAAGAGCAGCGGTCCATCAGGTGAACCGGGCAGCACCTTGTGAATATACGAATCCTTGCTCATGATCTTGCCCTCAGTCTTCCAGTTTCTGCAGATGCTGCTCGAGATAGGGCCGCAAATGCTGGTGTTGCGACGGCAGCTTCAGCGCCTCGCCAAGATGGGCGGTATCCTCGTCGCGGTCGAAGCCCGGCTCGTTGGTAGCGACTTCGAACAGCACGCCGCCCGGTGTGCGGAAGTAGATCGCCCAGAAATAGTCGCGGTCGATTACCGGCGTCACTTGATAACCGGTGTCGAGCAGCGCCTTGCGCACTTCGAGCTGCTTGGCGCGGTTCTCGACGGCAAAGGCGACATGGTGGACCGAGCCGGCGCCGAGATTGGCGAAGCCGGCCCCTGGCAGCGATTCGATATCGACGACATCGGCGCCGTTGCCGTTCTTCACCGCCAGCCGCCTGACATTGCCGGACTTGTCGATCTCCTCATAACCCATGAATTTCAGCAGCTCTTCGGTGGCGCCGCCATCTTTCAGCCTGAGCGACACCGAGTGAAAGCCGCGGATCGCCTCGTCGGTGGGAATGCCACCCTTGGCCCATGGCGCACGGTTGTCCGCTCTGTCCTCGACCAGCGCAAACCCGTCGCCGTCGGGACCGGCGAACGCAAGACGCTTCTCGCCGAACGTCTCCTCGCGGGACAGCCCAGTGACACCTTGCTCGGCAAACCGTTTCTCCCAATAACCGAGCGTGCCTTCGGGCACCGAGTAAGCGGTGGTACCGACTTCGCCGACTCCATGGCGGCCTTTGCCGATGTTCGGGAACGGGAAATAGGTCATCACCGAGCCGGGCGTGCCGACCTCGTCGCCGTAATAGAGGTGGTAGACGTCGGGTGCGTCGAAATTGACTGTTTTCTTGACCCGGCGCAGGCCGAGCGTGCCGGTGAAGAATTCGTTGTTCTGGCGTGCATCGCTGGCCATCGAGGTTACGTGATGCAGGCCCTTGACCTGGTCGAGCATGTTTCTGCTCCTTCCCTTGCGCTGGTGCGGCCCTTGCCGCTGTCCACGCAAATATGAGCATCCGCCTCCTGGCCGCAAAGGCGGCAAACACAGAATGGACTGTGCTGTTAAAGTGAACGATCAAGCAGGTTTTGTTCACCATTCGGCGAACCGGACCGGCTTGCATACTCGCCGAAATTGCGCTCCATGAGCGACGCATGTAGCCAGCATGAGGATACAGCGGTTGAGTGGAAAACGCCCCAATATTCTCCTGATCACCTGCGACCAGTGGCGGGGCGACTGCCTGTCAGCTGCTGGCCACAAGGTGGTAAGGACGCCGAATGCCGACGCGCTGGCTGCCGAGGGCGTTTTGTTCCAGAAGCACTATGGCGGCGCCGCACCTTGCTCGCCGGCGCGCGCCTGCCTCTACACCGGCCTCTACCAGATGAACAATCGTGTCTGCCGCAACGGCACGCCGCTCGACGCCCGCCACGGCAACATAGCCCTCTGGGCACGCGCCCTCGGCTATGATCCGACGCTGTTCGGTTATACCGACATGGCGCGCGACCCGCGCACGCTGGCGCCTGGCGACCCGCAGCTGAAAAGCTATGAAGGCGTGCTGCCCGGCTTCACCGTGCGCCAGCTTCTGCCCGAGCACCAGAAGCCCTGGCTGTCATGGCTCAAGGCGCGCGGCGTCGATGCCGGCGCCGGCTCCCCCGCCATTCACCGCCCGGCGGGCGAAATCCTGGAAAACGACGGCGCGATCAGCAACGGTCCGCCAATCTATTCGAAGGACGAGACGCCGTCGGCCTTCCTGGCCGGCGAATTCATCCGCTGGCTCGGCGAGCAGGAGCGCGATGCCCCGTGGTTCGCGCATCTTTCCTTCATCAGCCCCCACCCACCCTTCATCGTGCCGGCGCCTTACAACGCCATGTACGATCCGGCCATTGGTCCAGCTTTTGACCGCGCCGAAAGCTGGCAGGCCGAAGCAGCAAGTCACCCTTATCTCGCCTATGAACTTGACCGGCAGGAACGGTCGAAATTCCGTCCCGGCTCGGAGGGCAAGGTGCGCGACTGGGGCGACGACAATTTTCGCCGCATCCGGGCGCTCTATTACGGCATGATCTCGGAGGTCGACGCGCAGCTTGGCCGTGTCTGGCAAGCGGTCAAGGCGGCCGATGCATGGGACGACACCGTCATCGTGCTGACCTCAGACCACGCCGAGATGATGGGCGATCATTTCATGCTGGGCAAGGGCGGTTTCTTCGACGGCAGCTTCCATATTCCGCTGATCATTCGCGATCCGCGCCGCCGCAAGGCTGCCGGCAGCAGCGTCGACCGCTTCACCGAGGCGGTGGATTTGGCGCCGACCTTGCTTGAGCTCACTGGGCTCGAGCTCACTGGCGGCGAAGTGCTGCCGCATCTCGACGGCCGCTCGCTGGCGCCTTTCCTGGACGCAACGGAGCCGGACAATTGGCGCGATGCGGCGCATTGGGAGTTCGATTTCCGCTCGATCGCGGATGGTGATGCCGAACGGTATTTCGGCATCGGTTCACGCCAGTGCAATCTCGCCGTCATCCGTACGGAAAAGTTCAAATATGTGCATTTCGGCGGCGGCCTACCGCCCTTGCTCTTCGACCTGAAGAAAGAGGCCGGCGAGCTGACCAACGTCGCTGACGACCCAGCCTATCTGTCGGCGCGGCTGGAACTTGCCGAGAGATTGCTTGCGTGGCGGGCCGAGCATCTCGATCAGTCGCTGGCGCTCGCCGAATTGACGCAGGGTGGCATTGCCGGCCATGTCGCCGGCCTGCCTTTTCCCTCAACATGAGGAAGCCCCCGGGCGCGGGGGGGGGGGGGGGGGAGAGTGGGCCGCAAAGGTAGTCTCGACACATATAGGCTGGGTGTTGGTACTGGTTGTAGCTGAGGGACGGTGAGTATCATGCTCAAA
>NZ_JAMYOZ010000015.1:0-132463 GCF_040320095.1 Mesorhizobium sp. M0800 | reverse complement strand
GGCCGAGAAGGCCGTTCGCGGTGCCGTGCGGTGCCATCAGGATCGAGTGCATACAGGCGTGCTCGGCGACCCATTTGAGCTCGGCAATGCCGCCAATATCGGCTGGATCGGGGCCGATGACGCGCACCGCCTGCGTTTCGATCAGCTCCTTGAAATTGTGCCGCAGGTATATCTGCTCGCCGGTATGGATTGGCGTCGAGGTGGCGGTGGTCAGTTCCCGATAGGCCTGCGGATTGACCCACGGCACATAGTCGCCGGTCAGCATGTCCTCGAGCCACATCAAATTGTACTTCTCGACCGCGCGAGCGAACTTGATCGCATCGGGCAGCATCCAGCCCGGGCCGCAGTCGAGCGCCAGGCTGACCTTGTCGCCCAGCACTTCCTTCATCGCGATCACGCAGTCGAGCATATGGTTGAAACCGCGCTCGCTGATCACGCCCTGGTCCATGGCACCGTGATAGCCGGCCTTGCTTTGCGTCACGCCGTAGTGAAAGCCCTCGATGGTGTCCTTCATGTTGGAGTGGAACGAGATTCCCTGCTTGATCATGAAGAAATTCTGCGGCTGCTCCATCATCCATTTCACGTCAGCGGCGTAATCCTCCGGCCGGTCCCCCGTTCGCTTCTGGCGGATCGAGCCGTTATAGACGCGCACCTTGTCGCGCACCTTGCCGCCGAGCAGTTTGTAGGCCGGCACGCCTGCGGCCTTGCCGGCTATGTCCCACAGCGCATGCTCGATAGCGCTTACCGCCGCGCCATAGGGCTTGAAAGAGCCGCGTTGGCGGATCTTCAGCATCACCCGCTCGACGTCGGTAGGGTCCTCGCCGATCAGCGCATCGCGGAAATGCAGCACCCAAGGCTTGAGATAGGTCTTGGTGAACTCGACTTCGCCAAGGCCATAGAGGCCCTCGTCGGTAACGATGCGGACGATGGGATGTTTGCCGATGACGGCGCAGCGGAGATCGGTGATCTTCATCTTCGGTTCTCTTCGCCTCAGCTCCAGGTGCGGTCCCAGGAATACTCGTCGTCCCAGTGATCCGTGGGCTGCCAGATGCCGGTGACACCCGGCTGCAGATGCTGCGAGATCACCTCGTCGACGACGTCGTCAATCCCCAGGCCAGGTTTGTCCGGAACAGTGATAAAGCCGTCCTTCACGAGCGGCTTGGGAACGCCGGTGACGATATCGTCCCACCAGTCGACATCGGCAGAGTGGTATTCGAGCGCCATGAAGTTTTCGGTCGCGGTCGCGACATGTGCCGCGGCCATTGCGGCGATTGGACTTTCGGCCATATGGATGGCCATTGCGACGCCGTGGTCCTGGGCCATGTCGCCGATCTTCTTGGTCTCGAGGATGCCCCCGCTGGTGAGCAGGTCCGGGTGGATAATGGAGAGGCCGCCGCTCTTGAGCAGAGGCTCGAAGCCTTCCTTAAGGTAGATGTCCTCGCCGGTGCAGATCGGCACCGTAGTGGCGGCCTGCAGTTGCCGGAACTGCTCGGTGTACTGCCATGGGATCACATCCTCGAGCCAGGCCGGCACGTATTTTTCAATCCGCCTGGCGAGCCGAATGCCGTTCTGCAGCGAGATGTGGCCGACATGGTCAATGGCGAGCGGAATATCCATGCCGATAACATCGCGAACCTCGGCAATGTACTGTTCAAGCAGGTCGAGGCCCTTGTCGGAAAAGTGGAGGCCGGTAAACGGATGGGGGACGTTATGCAAATCGTAAGCGGCATTGCGGGCGCGCCGCTCCTCCATGGTCTTGACCGGGCCGCGGCCGGGATGGATGCGGTACCCTTCAAGTGAACCGGCAGGGGAGACGACCGCACCGGGTACATCCGCGATCTGCATCAGCCCCAGATCCATCTTGAGGAAGGTGAAGCCGAGCGCCATGCGCTGCTTGAGGCGCTTGCCGGTCTCGGTGCCGCTCGGCACGGTAGCGTCGGTGTCGCAATAGACGCGCACCTTCTCCCGAAACCGGCCGCCGAGCATCTGGTAGATGGGAACGCCATAGGCCTTGCCGGCGAGATCCCACAACGCGATCTCGACCGCCGAGACGCCGCCGCCTTGCCGGCCGTGGCCACCGAACTGCTTGATCCGGCGAAACAGGCGGTCGATGTCGCAAGGGTTCTCGCCAAGCAGCCGGCTCTTCAGCATCAGCGCGTAGGTGGCACTGGCGCCGTCGCGTACCTCGCCAAGCCCGACGATGCCCTGGTTGGTGTAAATCTTGAGCAGGGTTGAGGTGAACGGCGCGCCGACGATTTCGGCTACCCGCATGTCGGTGATGCGAAGCTGGGATGGCTTGGAGTTCGCGTTCACCCGATTGAGCGCTTCGTCGGCGCCACCTGTCTTTGCCATGACTTATCCTCGTTTTCGGCTTGTCGTCCCGCACCCTGGGCCGGCATAGAGTGTTGCTAGCCCAGCTCAATCTCGTGGGCCTGCAGGTAGTCGCGGTCCATCTCAATACCGAGACCAGGCTTCGACATCAGCTTGAGGCTGCCGTTCGAAATGTCGAGTGGTCTGTCGATCAGGTGATCGTATTTGCCCAGGTTCCACTCCGATGTTTCGAGTTTGTAGAAATTGGGAACGGTCATCATCACCTGCGCTCCCGCAACCACGTTGATCGGTCCCGCGGCGTCATGTGGCGAGACCGGCACGTAGTAGGCTTCGCACAGCGCAGCAATCTTCTTGAGTTCGGTAATTCCGCCGGTCCAGGTAACGTCGGGCATGATGTAATCAGCGAGCCTGTTCTCGAGTACCGGCACGAAATCCCACTTCGTGTGGCCGCGCTCGCCCCACGAGATGGCGGTATTGACCTTCTCACGCACCTGCTTGAGGGCGTTAAGGCTCTCGGGCGGGCAGGGCTCCTCAAACCAGTCGATCTGGCCGGCCTCCTCGAGGCTCCGACAGAGGCGAATGGCGGTGGGGACGTCGAAGCGGCCGTGCGCATCGATGAGAATGTCGACATCGGGTCCTGCCGTTTCGCGGATCAGAGCCGTGAGTTCGGCGGCTTCGCGCTCGTCCTTGCGGGTCATGCTGCCATCGAGGTAGCCGTCTCGCTGTTCGCGGGGCAGGCCATCGGCGCTGCGGCCCTGGTGGGGGTAGGGATCGAACTTGAGCGCAGTGTGTCCGGACTCGACAATGTCTAGAATTTCGCGGACCACAGCCTCCTTGCTGGTGAATTTGGCCTGGTTGGGATGGGTGTAAAGCGCGATTTCATCGCGTACCGGCCCGCCCAGCAGCTCGTAAATCGGCTTGCCGAGGACTTTGCCCCTGATGTCCCAGAGGGCTATGTCGATGGCGCTCACGCATTCGACGGCGGCGCCGCGGCTTCCCATGTAGGTGAAGCTGCGGAAGATCTTGTGCCAGAGATGCTCGATACGCGCCGGATTCTCACCTGTCACGGCGACGCCGATCTGCCGCAGGATCGTGCAGAGAGCGCGGTTGGCGAGCCTTGTCGTGGTGGTGATCTCTCCCCAGCCACTCACTCCCTCGTCGGTCGTCACTTCGACGAACAGGAACTCTCCCCAGTAGGAAGCATCGGACTTGATCAGCCACGGCCGAATGCTCGTGATTTTCATCTCAACTACCTTTGCCTGAAAATGGTCAGCTAACGATGTTTTGGACTGGACATTCTATCCGGCCCGAGCGGCGTTGCGCGCTCGCATCTGTTCGAGAATATGCCGGCCCGAACCCTCGACATGGCGGGAAACGAGTTCGGCCGCCTTGTCGGCCTCTCCCGCCTTCACAAGCGCGATGAGTTCGCGGTGCTCGCGCATGATCGCGGCACGTCGCGCCAGCGTGAAATTGAAACGACGGCTCACGGCTCGCAGCACTTCGCGATGCTTCCACCAAAGCTCGGCTGCGTGGCGGTTGTAGTGCCGCTGGTACATCACGGTGTGGAAAGCGGTATCCAGCTCACTATGCCTGAATGTGTCGGCGAAATTGTTCTCTTCGATCAGGCCCTGGAGACGTTCGAGTTCGGCGATGTCCTCGCCGGTAGCCATATTCACAAACCATCGTGTCAGGGCCGGCTCGATCAGAACACCGATCTCGTAGATATCCCGGACAAAATCCTGATCAATGGGTCGCACGCGCGCCCCGCGGTTGGCGACAAAGGTGACAAACCCTTCGCCGCGCAACAACTGCAAGGCCTCGCGCACAGGATTGGTCGAGGTGCCGTGACGCCGGGCGAGATCGGTGACGACAAGCCGTTCGTTGGCGGCGAGCCGTCCCTCGATGATGTCTTCCCGGATCAATTCATAAAGCGAGGCGCCCTCGCTGGAGGCCCCGATGGGATCGGTCCCCACCGGTGGCATCGCTTTGAAATCGCTTATTTCGGCCAAGGCCGGCTCCCCAATTTAATACATACCTTGCCCGATATCACACACGGCTTTCGCAAACAATGTACGATTCTGCGCGTTGACAGGCAATCCGTGATCTGAAAACGTACCAAGCGATCGAGAGGATACACTGAGCTGAAAGAAGCATCCTCGCGATCGAAACGAGCAAGGACCGCTTTAGGGCGGCATGGGAGAACCAGGGAGGATACCTATGACGAGAATTGCGCTCGGCAGTGCCGTCCTGCGCGGCACTGTCGCCACTGCTTTGATGGCATCCCTGACGTCTACATCGGCGCTGGGTGCACCGCCGGTCGACCTGAGCAAGTGGTCGCCGGAATATGTGCGCTCCATCGCCGGCACACAGGACTTTGACACGGCTGCCGATTGCGCCAAGGTTACCCCGCTCGACTACAAGGGGCGACTGACTTTCTGGTATCAGGGCGTGTTCGAGGGCGACCCCGACCTCCTGCGCCAGTACTACAAGGATTTCTTCGAGACCTTCCGCAAAACCTATCCGAACATCCAGCTCGAGGAACAAGCCCTCACCTATAACGACCTTCTCGACAAGTTCCGCACGGCGCTCCTGGGCAATGCCGCGCCGATGGCGGTCCGCCTGCAAATCCTGGGTGGTACCGAGTTCGCCTCAAAGGGCTATCTGCAGCCGCTCAAGCCAGAGGATGTGGGGTATTCGACCGAGGATTTCTGGCCCGGCGCCATGAAGGCCGTGACCTGGGAGGGCGTGACCTACGGCATTCCGACCAACAACGAGACGATGGCGTTCATCTGGAACGCCGACATCTTCAAGCGTGCGGGCCTCGATCCGGACAAGGCTCCGGCAACCTGGGAAGATGTCGTCAAATATTCCAAGCAGATCCACGACAAGCTCGGCATTGCCGGCTACGGCCTCGTGGCGCGCAAGAATGCCGGCAATACGCCGTACCGTTTCATGCCACAGCTGTGGGCCTATGGCGGCGGCGTCTTCGACGAAGCGACGGCGAATCCGACCTATGAGCAGGTCCAGCTCGATAGTCCACAGAGCAAGGCGGCGCTGCAAGCCTCCTACGACATGTATGTTCGCGACAAGTCGGTTCCGGTTTCGGCGCTCACCAACCAGCAGGCCGATAACCAGCCCCTGTTCGTCGCCGGCCAGCTCGGCATGATGATCTCGCACCCGTCCGATTACAACGTCATGCTCGACCTGCAGAAAAAGGCGACGGGCACCGACAAGGACAAGGCGCAGACGGTCATCGACAACATGCGCTACGGCCTGATTCCAACTGGCCCCGACGGCAAGCGCGCCGTCGTGTTCGGCGGCTCGAACATTCACATCCTGAAGCCCGAATATGTCGAGGGCGGCAAGGTAGACGAGCCTGCTGCAAAGGCTATCATCTGCATGTGGACGAGCCCTGAGTGGTCGCTGAAGATGGCCTACGCGGGATCAAACCCAGGCAACCTCAACGGCTTCAAAACCAAGTGGATGAAGGAACGTCTGGACAACATCAAGTTCCTCGACGTCACCACCTCGATGCTGCCATACGGCATTCCGTTCCCAGCGCTGCCGCAGGCCCCCGAGATCATGAACATCATCATCCCGGACATGCTGCAGAATGCCCTGACCGGAGCGATGACCGTCGACGAGGCAGCGGACGACGCGGCCAAGAAGGTAAAAGACGTGATGGGCGGACTCTAGTCCAAGCCTGACCTACGACCTGACCGGCTGCGCCGCTGGCGCAGCCGCCTCGTTCCGAAGAATAAGGGCACGCCACAAGTGACGATCGTGACCGGCAAGGCCGAGGCTCGCCGAAGATTGCAACCCGGTTGGTCCGGCACGCTGCGGAAGATCTGGGAGCATCGCGCGGACTACGCGTACGTGCTCCCAGCGATCGCCGTGATGCTCATCGTCATCGCCTATCCGATCTACTACACGGTCGAGCTGTCGTTCTTTAAGACACCGCCTGGTCTGCAGCTCCGCGACAAGACCTTCATCGGCTTCGACAACTACACGACGATCCTCACCAGTCAGGTGTTCTGGAAGGTCACCTGGAACACACTGATCTGGACGCTGGGGTCCACTTTCATCTCCTTTGTCCTGGGGTTTGCCACAGCGCTGGCGCTCCACCGCGACTTCATCGGCCGTGGTGTCCTGCGCGCCGTCCTGATCATCCCTTGGGTCATCAGCGCAGTGGCCGCCTCCTATATCTGGAAGTGGATCTACCATTCGGACTTCGGGATCATCGGCGCGGTGCTGGTCGGCCTCGGATTGGCCGCCCAGCCGCCGAATTTCATCGACAATGTCAGCACGGTGCTGCCCTCCCTGATCGTCGTCAATATCTGGCGCGAGTTTCCGTTTGCCATGATTATGATGATGGCCGGCCTGCAGACAGTCCCCGACCAATTGCTGCGTGCCGCAAAAGTCGATGGTGCCAATGCATGGCAGCGCTTTTGGCACGTCACCTTCCCGCACTTGCGCAACGTCTCGGTGGTGACGATGCTGCTGCTCGCGGTGGCTAACTTCAATTCCTTCATCATCCCCTGGATCATGACCGGCGGCGGGCCGTCGAACGCATCGCATATCTGGATAACCCACATTTATGAGCTCGCCTTCGGACGGCAGCGCTGGGGCGTGGCATCGGCCTATTCGGTGCTCCTGTTCCTCACGCTGATGACGCTGGGCTACTTCTACGTCCGTGCGTTAAGCGGCAACGAGCGGAAAGAGGGGAGCGCATGAGCACGATTGCCGAGACAGCCCCTCGAGCCCAGACCCGTCGCCGCATGCGCGTCGACGGATGGCGGTGGGCCGGGCGCATATTCCTCGTGTTCATGCTGCTTTATACCGCGTTGCCGATGATCTGGATGCTGATCACCTCGATCAAGTCCGGATTCGCGGCGACGCAATTCCCGCCGCAATGGTGGCCGGACGAACCTACCCTCGCCAGCTATCAGAAACTGCTCGATCCGCAGAACAGCGTCGGCCAGGACTTCCTCCGCTTCTTCTGGAACAGCCTTTTCGTGTCGACCGTCACGACAATCCTTTCGGTGATCGTGGCTGTCCCAGCGGCCTACGCGTTTTCGCGCTTCAGTTTCCCCGGCCGGAATTTCCTGTTCTTTGCCGTGCTGCTGCGCAATATGTTCCCGGCGGTGATCTTTCTCGTGCCACTCTTCATCCTGATGCGCGCGATCGGTCTGATAAACACGCATGGCTCACTGATACTCACCTATCTCACCTTTGGCCTGCCGCTGGCGATCTGGCTGCTCAAGGGCTTTTACGACAACATCCCGGTGCAGCTTGAGCAGGCGGCGCGCATCGATGGCGCAACACGGTTCCAGGCCTTCATCATGATCGTGATGCCGCTCTCGACGCCGGGGATCATCGCCACCGCAATCTATTCCTTCATCGGCGCGTGGAACGAGTACATCTACGCCTACACCTTCCTCTCCAAGAACGAGCAGTTGACCCTGCCGGTCGGCATCCAACGCTTCTTCTCGGAAAATACGACGGACTTTCCGGGCCTGATGGCGGCCAGCTTCATGATGAGTGTGCCCGTCGTGGTGCTGTTCCTGGTCCTGCAACGATACTTCGTACGCGCCCTTACAGAAGGCGCGGTCAAGCACTAGGGAGTTGCCGATGGCCCACGTGGTCCTCCAAGATCTCGTCAAGAGCTATGGCGGCTTCAAAGCTGTCAACCACGTCTCGCTGACGGTCAATGACGGCGAGTTCGTTGCGCTCGTCGGCCCTTCAGGCTGCGGCAAGACAACCACGCTCAATCTCGTCGCTGGGCTGACCCCGATCACAGCGGGCGACATCATTATCGGCGAGCGCGTGGTCAACGACCTCGACCCCAAGGACCGGGACATCGCAATGGTGTTCCAGAACTACGCGCTCTACCCGCAGAAATCGGTCTACAAGAACCTGGCATTCCCGCTTCAGATGCGCAAACTCCCCAGGGACGAGATCGACAAGAAGGTCAAGGAAGCGGCGCGAGTGCTCGACATGACGCACCTGCTCGAGCGCAAGCCGCGCGAACTTTCGGGCGGGCAGCAGCAGCGTGTGGCTCTTGGCCGTGCCCTCGTTCGCGACCCCGCAGTGTTCCTCATGGACGAGCCACTGTCCAACCTCGATGCCAAACTGCGCGTGCAGATGCGGTCGGAGATCAAGCGTTTCCACCAGGACCTCAAGGCGACGATCATCTATGTGACGCACGACCAGCTCGAAGCCGTGACCATGGCTGACAAGATGGCGGTGATGAATGGCGGCTACCTGCAGCAATACGATTCACCGGCGCAGGTCTTTGCCCATCCGGTGAACATGTTCGTGGCCAGCTTCATCGGCAGCCCGGCGATGAGCCTTATTCCGCTGCAGGCCTCGACGGCAAACGGCAACACGGTGTTGACCGGCGCCGAGGGCTGGCGCCTTGAGCTCTCACCGCGCAATGCCCAGAAGGTGGCGAAAGCGACGACCCGGAAAGTCGTGCTCGGCGCACGTCACTCGACGATCAAGCTCCACAAGAGTGCGGTGCCAGGCAGCGTCCCGGCCAAGGCCTATACGGTGGAGCCGACCGGAGACGTCACCTTCGTTCAGGCGTTCCTGTCCGGCGCTATCGTCAACGTCAGCGTGCCGCCGAACATTGCCGTCGCGCCCGACGAGCAGATCTGGCTCGAGTTCGACCAGGAGCGGATGCATCTGTTCGATGGCGAAACTGAAATGGCCCTCAAGGCCAACTGAGATAGGGCGAATGCGTGTGGAACGTGGGCGTGGATGACTGAGAAACTTAAGATCACCGCGATCAAGCCGTATCCGGTGTGGGTAGGAACGCGCAACCAGATGCTCGTCAAGGTCGAGACCGACCAAGGCATCTTCGGTTGGGGCGAGAGCGGCTTGAGCGGTCGCGAGAGGGCCGTGGCCGGCGCGGTCGAGCACTATCGCGAGTTTCTCATCGGCCGCGACCCGATGCAGATCGGGCGGATCTGGCAGGAGATTTACCGCAGCCAGTACTTCGAAGGCGGGCGAGTCCTTCAGGCGGCGATTTCCGCCATCGACATCGCCCTTCACGACATCAAGGGCAAGGCGCTGGGCGTGCCGGTCTACGAGCTGCTGGGCGGCAAGCAGCGCGACCGCATTCCCACCTTTGCCTCGACCGGCGACGAGGCCGAGGGCGACGTTGCCATCGAGCGGGCCCGCGAACTTCGCGCGCAGGGGTGGCAGGCGATCCGCTTCTTCCCCTTCGGGCAAAACAGCAAGGACATCTTCGAGCCGCGCGAGTCCATCGGCGCTACCGCGGGTATGCTGAACAAGGCGCGCGAGGCGCTGGGCAGCGACGTGGTCCTCGGCCTCGACTATCATCATCGGCTGTCGGTGGCAGAGGCGGCGAGCTTCTGCAACAAGCTCGGTCGCGGCGTGCTTGATTTCCTCGAGGAGCCGATACGGGCCGAAACGCCGGAGGCCTATGAATCGCTGCGCACGATGACCGACATCCCCTTTGCCATCGGCGAGGAATTTGCCAGCAAGTGGCAGTTCCTGCCCCACATTGAGCGCGGCATCCATCAGTTCAACCGGATCGATGTTTGCAATGTCGGCGGGCTCACCGAGGCGATGAAAATCGCTGGCTGGAGCGAGGCGCATTATGTGGACCTGATGCCGCACAATCCCCTTGGTCCAGTGTGCACGGCCGCGACCGTGCATCTCGCTGCCGCGGTACCCAACTTCGCGTGGCTCGAGACCAGGGCACCCGAAACAAAGCTGGGCTTCGACAATTCCGACTTCTTCCCCGTGCAACCACGGCTCGACGGGACCGATTACCCGGTCGGCGATCTGCCGGGACTCGGCGTCGAGGTCAACGAAGTTGCGGTCCAGGCGCAGAGTTTGCGTTTCTGGGAAGCGCCTCACCTTAAGCGCCGCGACGGTTCTGTTACGAACTGGTAGTTCCATTCAATCGGAGTCCACAATGACGCATACTTCCGACATCATGCGGCCGGCTAAAGACCTGATTGACGCGCTAAGGGAGATCGGCGCCGCGACGGTAGCCGGCACGCTTGGCCACATGGGCTTCCGCAATCCGCACATGGTTGGTCCGGTGGCGCAAAACCACGGGAAGTCGATCGTCGGGCCGGCGCTGACGCTGCAGTTCCTGCCGCAGCGGCCGGACCTGTTCACCGAAGGAGAATATGCCGATCCGGAGACGCAGCTGCACCGACACGTGCTCTACCACGCGCAGGAGGGCGATGTGGTCGTGGTCGACGCGCGCGGCGATATGAGCTCGGGCGTCTTCGGCGATATGATGTCGACGTATTTCAAGGGCAGGGGCGGGGCGGGTATCGTCATCGATGGGTGCATGCGCGACCGGCCCAATGTCGAAAAGCTCGACCTGCCCCTATGGCTGCGCGGCTGGACGCCAAACTATCATGTGCAAACCAGCATCTATCCCAATGCCGTCAACGTTCCGATTGCCTGCGGCGGTGTCACGGTGATCCCCGGCGATATCATTGTCGCCGACGACGACGGGGTGGTGGTGCTTCCCGTCGTGATGGCCCCGAAGGTGATCGAAGAATCACAAAAGCATCATGATTGGGAGGAGTTCTCACGAGTGAAGCTCATGGAGGGCGGCCCGTTGCAGCGTTACTATCCGCTGCATGACGATGCCCGCGGGGAGTACGAGGAGTGGCGCAAAACAAATCGCCTGGAGAACCCGAGTTAGTCAGCAGGCCTTGGCGATCAGTTTTGCCAGGCAATCGGCAGCCTCAGTCCCCGGCACGCCAAGATCTCTGACACTGTCCATGTGGTTGCGGTTCGGGAGCACATGCGACGTTACCAACGATCCCTGCCGCAGCAAGCTTGCTTTGAATCGATCGGCTTGCTGATGGAAGGGTGGCGTCTCATTGGCTCCGACCAGAACCGCCGCCTTGGTTTGAGGATCATGCCGACAGGCGAGCGGCGTGAACATGGCGACTTCCTCGTCGGTTATTCCAATCTCGTTGGCGAGAAAGGAATCCTGGAGCGGCTTCAAATCGTAGAGCCCGCTCAACAGAAGGGCTGCCCTTACATTCGAGGGGGTGTGCGCCCCATCGAACAGGAACGTTGCAAGATGGGCTCCAGCCGAATGACCACTGACGGTCAGGGCCGCCGGGCTTCCGCCATGATCGGCGATGTTGGCCAGGACCCACTGCTTGGCCCGGCGCACCTGGTCGACGATCCTCGCCATTCGGACCTTGGGCATCAGAGCATAATCAAGGATGACGGCAATGGCCCCGGCCTGGGTAATCGTCGTCGCCATATATGAATAGTCGCGTTTGGAGAACATTCTCCAGTAGCCGCCATGGACAAAGATGTGCACCGGAAGCGCCGTTCTTTTGCCCGCGGGAAAGAACAGGTCCATGGTCTCGGTCGGATCCGGTCCGTAGGCCACGTCAGCGGTCATCGCAATGGTGGCGCGGGCGACCTCGCTGCGATCAACGAAGTCCTGCACGATTTCGTCAAAATCCGCGACGTGGTCGCGGATGCGAAAGGGATCGCCTTGCATTCTTCTGCTCACATGCTGATGGCGAGGTATTTCGCCTCCATGAATTCCGCAATGCCGTGATGCTGCCCTCCCTCGCGGCCGAGCCCGCTCTGCTTGACGCCGCCGAAGGGAGCTGCCGGATCAGACATCAGCCCGCGGTTGAGAGCAATCATCCCGGCCTCGATGCGGGAGGCCACCCGCATGCCGCGCGCCAGATCGCGCGTGTAGATGTAGGCAGCAAGCCCATATTCGGTGTCATTGGCGCGCGCGATGACCTCGGCCTCCGTTTCGAAGCTGGAGATTGGCGCCACCGGCCCGAATATCTCCTCATGCGCCATCTTTGCGTCGCCCGGCACGTCGCGAAGCACTGTCGGAGGGTAGAAGAAACCACGTCCGGACAGGACTGAGCCGCCGCACAAGACGCGCGCGCCGCGTGTGACCGCGTCGACGACAAGGCGGTCTATCTTCTCGACCGCCTTTTTCGTGATCATGGGCCCGCATTCCGTGTCCGGGTCGGTGCCGGCGCCGACCTTGAGCGAAGACATCCGCTTCTCGAGGCCCTCGGAGAAGGCTTCGTAGATGCCAGATTGCACGTAGAGGCGGTTTGCGGCCGTGCAGGCCTCGCCGGCGTTGCGCATCTTGGCCACCATTGCGCCATCGAGCGCCGCTTCGAGATCGGCGTCGTCGAACACAATGAACGGTGCGTTGCCGCCGAGTTCCATGGAACACGAGACCACATGCCTGGCAGCCTCTGCCAGCAGAGCGCGGCCCACACTCGTCGAACCGGTGAAGGAGAGTTTGCGCACCCGCGGATCGGCCAGCATGGCGGCTGTCAAAGGGCCGGGACTGGAGGTTGTCAGGACGTTGACCACCCCCGGTGGAACGCCTGCGTCCTGGTAGAGCGCGGCCAGCGCGTAGGCGGTAAGCGGGGTCTCACTGGCCGGTTTCAGGATCACCGTGCATCCAGCGGCAAGTGCCGGCGCGATCTTGCGCGTCGCCATCGCGGCAGGAAAATTCCAGGGCGTGATCAGGACGCAGATGCCGATCGATTCGTAGTCGACCACAATGCGGTTGGTGCCGGAAGGCGCAGTACCGAATTCACCGGTAATGCGAACGGCCTCCTCGGCATTCCAACGGAAAAATTCCGCGGCGTAAGCGATCTCGCCTCGGGCATCCCGCAGGGCCTTGCCGTTTTCCAATGCGATGAGAGTAGCCAGTGCCTCCGATCGTTCCGTCATCAGTTCGAAGCAGCGTCGGAGGATCTCGGAACGCTTTCGCGGCGGCGTTGTTCGCCAGCCATGGGCTGCCTTGGCAGCGGCTTCAACGGCAGTGGCGGCGTCGTCCACGGTCGCATCCGGCACAGCGGCGATGACAGCCTCGGTCGAAGGATCGACGACCGGAATCACCCTGCCATCCGCGGACTGGCGCCATTGGCCGCCAATATACAGCCCGTGCGAGATTGTGTGGAAGTCGCTGATGCCCTGATCGTCAGCCAGAACCTGTGAAAACGTGTTCATCTCGATATTCCCGATTGTTTACATGACGCAGCTGGCGAGGTCGCCATCAAAGGCGGCCTGGACCAGACGTCGCATGGACCTCAAATCGAATGGCCGCGGATTGTTCTTGATGAGGCGCTCGATACCGATCGCCTGTTCCGCCGTCCAATCGAGCTTGTCGGCAGGCAGCCCCAGCTCGGCCAACGTGGGGGTGATCCCGATTGCCCCAAACAGCCGACTGACCTCGCCAATGGTCGCGTCGGCCAACGCTTCGGGCGTCCGGCCTTTTCCATCGAGGCAGAGCGCGTTGGCGATCTCGGCCATCTCGGTCGCTGCGGCTGTTCTGTTGTACTTCATGACGAATGGCAGCATGGTGGCGACACCCAATCCGTGAGCGGTGTGGGTTATCGCGCCAACCGGATATTGCACGGCGTGCGCTGCCGCTGTGCCGGCCGTTCCGAACGCGCAGCCGGCTGCAAGTGCACCCATCATGACGTCGGCCCGGGCGTCCTCGTCAGAGGGCCGGCGGTATGCCGTTTCAAGGCTTCGGCCAAGCAGCTTGATCGCCAGCAGGGCGAAGTGGTCGGTCAAGGCGGTTTTGCCGATAAAGACATGGTTCTGCGGAAGGCCGGGATCGGTCCCACGCCTGGCGGCGGTGAAGGCCTCGATTGCATGCGTCAGCGCATCGGCGCCTGCCATTGCCGTCAATCCCGGCGGGCATGTCATCGTCAGCTCAGGGTCGCAGATAGCCGCGGCCGCGATCAGATACGGGCTGGAGATGCCGACCTTCAGCGTGCGATCCGGATCCGAGATCACGGCAACCGGGGTGACTTCAGAGCCGGTGCCGGCTGTCGTCGGCACCGCGATCAGCGGCAGCGCCGGGCCGGGCACCTTGAACTCGCCGTAGTAATCCTGGAGCTGACCGCCGTGACTGATGAGCAGCGCGGCGCATTTGGCCATGTCGAGACAGCTGCCGCCGCCAATGCCGATCACCACGTCGGGCGCGAACTTCCGTGCCTCCTCGACGCAGACGGCAACGGTGTCCCGAGGAACGTCGGGCAGCACACGATCATGCACCAGTACGTCTATCGAGGCGGCTCGCAGCCCCGTGACAATCTCTGCGAACGGGCCCGTTGCGGCAAAACGTTCATCGGTGCAGACGAGTGCGCGACGCCCGAGCCTCGCCGCGACAACCGGAATGACGTGGCGTTGGCCCTTCCCGAAGAGGATTTCGCGCGGCAGCCTTAGGGCAGCGAAAAGGCTCATGACCTGCATCCTGTGATGATGACTGGATTGGAATGCGAGATGGCGTTCAACTCGGCCCAAAGGCCGGGTTCGATGTAAAACGCGTCTCGCAACGCGGTTGCGTATCGACGTGCCGAACCATCGCCCGCAACGCTGGCGGTCCGTTCAGCAGGTGAGGAAGCACGGGCTGCCAGGCCGGCACGCTGTTCCAGCAGGGCCACTGCAAATTCGATTGCTTTGTCTCCTAGCTGCCGCAAATGATATCCTCTATAAAATCGTATAGGATATATGATTGCATTGGCCGGAGCATCGTGTTAGCAACTCAATGTGTCAAGAGGCAAAACATGCAGGCCATGAACTTACCCAGTCTAGACGAAGCGAACCTCGCCGGCGGGCGTATCCAGCGCTCCAGCAGCCTGGTTGAGGACGTCTACGAAGCGATCTTTGCGCAACTCATGTCCCTGAAGATTGCGCCGGGCTCGCGCATCACCGTCGACAGCCTGGTCAAGGAATTCAACGTATCCCACACGCCGATCCGCGAGGCGCTCGGCCGGCTCGAAGGCGAAGGCCTGGTGCTGAAGACGCATCTGATCGGTTACCGCGCTGCGCCGCAGATTACGAAACGACGGTTCGATGAACTCTACGAGCTTCGCCTGCTGCTCGAGCCTCATGGTGCAGCCAAGGCAGCGGTGCTCATGGACGAGGTAAAGCTCGCACAGCTTCAGACATCGGCCGGCGTCATGGCGCGCCGTGAGGGCAAGGACGAGCGCCTGCGGTATTCCAACTTCGCCCGCCAGGATGCCATTTTCCATGACAAGGTCATGGAATTCGCCAACAACGAACTCGTGCGCGAGACACTGGCGCACCAGCATACCCACTTCCACATATTCCGCCTGATGTTCCATTCGCGCGTCACCGAGGAGGCGCTTGACGAGCATGAGGCCATCCTGGCCGCTTTCGCTGCGGCCGATCCTGCCGCTGCCGAGCAGGCGATGCGTCGCCATATCGAGCATTCCCGCGACCGTTTGTTGTTGGCGTTCGACTGAGACTGTCCCGATGTCCCCGTACCCGCCGTTGACGGTCATCACGCAGGCCAGTGCCAACGAAGACGACTTCCCCGATTCACCCTTCTAGAAACTCAAACCTACCAGGCGAGTACAGGTCTCGCCCGGCCGTTGTCACAGGAAAGGAATCCCATGCCAGGCAAAAAGATCCTGATGCTGACCGGTGAATTCACCGAGGAATACGAAATCTTCGTCTACCAGCAGGCGATGGAAGCGGTGGGCCACACCGTCCACGTCGTGTGCCCAGACAAAAGCGCCGGAGACCTGATCAAAACATCGCTGCACGATTTCGAGGGCGATCAAACCTACACCGAAAAGCTCGGCCACTATGCGCTGATCAACAAGACCTTTTCCGACGCTGAGAAGCAGTTGGAGCAATACCACGCTGTGTACTGCGCCGGCGGCCGTGGCCCCGAATACATCCGCACCGACAAGCGCGTACAGGCGATGGTGCGCCACTTCCACGAAACCAAGAAGCCGATCTTCACGATCTGCCACGGCGTGCAGATCCTGATTGCGGTGGACGGCGTCGTGCGTGGCAAGAAGGTCGGCGCACTGGCGGCTTGCGAGCCCGAAGTGACGCTTGCGGGCGGCACCTATATCGACCTGTCTCCAACGGAGGCATATGTGGATGGCACGATGGTTTCGGCAAAGGGCTGGACGGCGCTTGCAGCGTTCATCCGCGAATGCCTGAAGGTGCTGGGAACGGAGATCCGCCACGCGTAGACCTTTGCTCCGACGCATCCAAAAGGGTGCGTCGGTCCTTGCTGCAGCCTCCGTAGCTTCTGCCGATAGTCTCCCGAGCTGATAAGCTTCCGGAAGGCACGTCCCTTAGGTAGCGCGGCCATAACGTCCCCTCGGCCCTGCGCAACTTTGTCGGTAGTCAAAGGGTGAGGGAAACCAAACTCGCTTACGAGTGATCGGACAACTCGTGTGCTACCTAATCCGGACAACTCATCTGCTTACGACGCTACGAAGTCGCACCGCTGTCGGAAGTCGCACCGCTTGAGTACCCGACGTTGCTGCTCTATATGATGCGTGATGATTGATGCGCACCAGGAGGGCGACATGAGAACCACACTGGCGATCGATGACGACGTCCTGGTCGCGGCCAAGGCCATCGCCCGGCAGCAGGATCGCAGCCTCGGCGAGGTCATCACCGATCTCGCCCGGCGCTCGCTGCGCCGGCCTCAAGCCGGCGGCGAGCGCAACGGGATACCTCTACTGTCGCCTCGGCCGGATGCACCTCCTGTCACGCTTGAGACGGTCAATGCCCTGCGAGACGAACTGCCTTGACGTTCCTGCTCGATGTCAATGTGCTGATCGCACTGATCGATCCTGGCCACGTCGCCCATGACGACGCGCATGACTGGTTCGAACAGGCCGGCAACGCCGCATGGGCTACGTGTCCCATCACCGAAAACGGCGTCCTGCGCATCGTCGGCAACCAAAGATATCCCAATTCTCCCGGCTCGCCCGCCGTCGTTGCGCAAATCGTTACCAAGTTGCGGGCTCTGCACGGGCACAGCTTCTGGCCCGACGATGTGAGCCTGGTTGGCTCGGGCGACATCGATGCAGCGAAAATCCTGACCTCGGCACAGGTCACGGATACGTATCTTCTCGCGCTCGCCAAGGCGCGTGGCGGCCAACTTGCGAGCTTTGACCGCAAGCTGTCAGCGGCGGCCGTGAAGGGCGGGAAGTCTGCACTGCACCTGATTCCCACAAGGTAGACCGCCGGGCTCTTTTTGTCTGTTCTGCATCGCCGAACCGCGGAGTTTGAGATAGGCATAGCCGCGCAGCACTATCAGGCCGGTGCGCTCAGCCGCAATGCGCTACCGTTCGTCCAAGGCCACGAGTGTCTCAACATGCCGCCCCTCTTGGATGGTTCGTTCTCCAGCTTCCAGTCAAGGTCGGGCTTGAACCGTTGCGCGGCTGCCTGCGACTGGTACAATGCGTCGGCTTACGAAGCGAAGCTGTTGTTTCTTGGCGACGAATGTTTGCTGGGTGATCCATTGCAAGACATCGGTGCTCAGGGGCGCTGGCGGTGTAGTCGCCAATACTTTCGAGACTGGCGCCAGACAGACGCGCCGCACGTTCGTGTCCCACCTTACAACCTCTAGGACCTCGCGACATCGAGCCTATCCGGAGTGGTTCTACCCGCTGGTCGAAGATAAGCCGTTTCTGACCTTCGGCATGCCGCGGGACGTGTTCATCTCGATGGCTGGCGCGGCCGAGTTCACGCTCGGATTCGGGTTGGAGATGCTCCTCCGGGCACCTCAGCTTCTTGGCCTTGACCACCCTCGGTCCAACGTTGAAGCTGCAAGAGGCAGAAATTCGCTGTTTAGCGACCTTGCCAGGATTCCCCAGGCCCGCGGCCCATCTGGCCGGTTCGACCTCGGCCGCGATGCCCTGTCAGCTGAAACGGTTGGCGCGGAAGGTTGCAAGCATCGGGTGCGGATTGCCGGAGGCGATTTCTTTGGCAAGCAATTCGCCGACGATCAGTCCAAGCGTGGCGCCGCTGTGGCTAAAGGCGACGTGAAGCCCGGCGACGGCCTCGACGGAGCCAAGCACTGGCTCGCCGTCGCCCGGGATGGGCTTCGGGCCAACTGCATAGGTAGCGAGTTGGAGCCGCGGATTGCCCTGGAGCACCGCACTAGCCTCGTCGAGCAGTCCTTTGACGGTCTTGTCATGCACGATGTAAGTTCCGTCAGAGTTGACCACGACTTCTTCCTCCGACCACGCCGAATCCAAAACAAGTTCGCCATCCGGCGTCGGGCGCACCGCCACGCGCGGCGTATTCAGCACGGCACGGAGCTCGGTCCTGATCGGCTTGGTTTTCAAGAGGAGTGAAATCGGCGTAGCGTCGGGGATATGGACTCCGATCTCAGCAAGCATAACAGGCGTCGCTGGCCCAACGCAAAGGATCACTGCATCCGCCTTTACCGGCACACCATCGGCAGTGACGACGCCACGCGCGCAACCACCTGTGGCATCTATCCGCACGCGTCCAGCGTCCTGGATAAGCTTGCCGCCGCGGGAGCGGAATTCATTGAGTAGCAGATCGATCAAGGAGGGCAGGTCAACCCATCCTTCGCCAGGATTGAAGATGGCACCCTGCGGGGTGATGGCGCTGGCGTTGACGCCGGGCGTCACTGCGCCGACTTCGGCAGGGCCGAGCAGCAGCGCGTCATAGCCAATATCCTGCTCCAGCTGGCAGATGGACGCGATCTGGTTCGCCTCATCATCCCGATCCCAGGTGAGGCCGCCGTCAAAGCGAAGCCACGACGCCGTTTCCGGCCTTGTGGCGGCCAGGGTCCGATAACGGTCGATGCCTGCAAGCCTCAAGCGGTGGTAGGCAGTGTCAGCACGTCGCGCTGAGTTCAGCCAGGAAAGTGAACGGCCGGATGCACCGTTAGCCGGCGCGCCGTCGTTGACAATGGTTACATCAACACCAAGACGAGCAAGGTGCAACGCGGAAGAGATGCCGAAGATGCCCGCGCCGATAACAACGACATGGCGCAGCTTTGGGGAGGCAGTCATAGAGATATCCTTCTTCGCAGAAGACGGGCTGGGGGTTGTTGGATCGCTGCAGAGCGCGGCGGAACTAGTAGTCGGTGAGCTTCTTCATGTAGCGCCGGCCCTCAAGCATTGGCCGGCCGCGCAGAACGGCCAGCTCGTAGGCAAAACGCCATAGTGTGTCAAAAAAGACCAAGGGAACGAGATAGGGTTTGATGTGTTCTGACATACCACTGAGGTCGAGTTCCGTTCCATCGAGCACCAGGATGTTTTCCCGGCTGCCGTGCTTGAAAAGGAAATCGCGAGCGCGTTCCGTAAGGTGCCTCGTCTCGTCCAAACCCAGCAAGACCACGAAGCAAGCGTCCCGGTTCACCACCTCAAATGGGCCGTGAAAGAACTCGTTGGCGTGTATGGCTTGCGAGTCGTACCACTGCATCTCCATCAACACGCAGATGGCGTAGGAATACGCCGCACCGTAGCTTGCACCGCTGGCCAGTGTGTAGATCGTATTGCACGGCGCGAAACGGGGTGCGAAGGCCTTAAACCGGTCGGCATAGGTCCGGTGCGCACGTTCGATCGCCGGCTGAAGATGGCTCAGGCTCATCAGCAGATCGGCAGTTAGCCCGGCATCCTCCCGAGCATCGATCAGGCCGGCGAGCAACATGTAGAGCACGCCGTAGTTGCTGCAGGCTGAATCGATTGCTTTGCCCGTCGTGTAGGAGGCCTGGTAGGCGACGGCGTGGTCGACCGCCTGCGCGAGGGGCGATATCTGGTCGAGCGTCATGCCGATTGTCGTTGCGCCTTGATCCTTTGCATGATTAGCCGCTCGCACAGTTTCGTGGGTGGTGCCGGTCTGCGAGCAAAGGACAACGAGCGCGTCGGGTCCCAGCCGTTGCGGGTCTCGGCAGACGAACTCATCCGCGTTGTAGATGTCGCAGGCGAATGTGCCGCTGTGACGGTCGACGAAGTATTTGCCTGCCATCATGATCGAGAGCGAGCCGCCGCACGCCACGAGGAATAGATGCGAAAACTGCCTGCCCGCCGTAGCGGTTAGGGCCCGTTCCACGTCGGCGGGGAGGGCGAAAATCATGAGCTTCCTCGTCTCGTTGACAGAGCTTGGGCCGGCGCACAATTGACAATGGCGGGCCATTGTGCGAACGTTATCACACCCTTTAAACTGAAAGTCCTGCGATGGTCAAGATTGCCGCGATGGGCGACAACGTGGTCGATTGTTATCTCGCTCGCGGCGAGATGTATCCTGGCGGAAATTGCCTCAATGTCTCAGTCTATGTCAGCCGCTTCGGCGGGCAGTCGGCCTATGTTGGGGCGATCGGCAAAGACCGGGCAGGGGACTTGATTCACGCCGCACTCAAGTCCGAGCGCGTGGACGTCACCCGATTGCGGCGCCTTGAAGGGCCGACCGCCTACTGCCTCATAGGTCACCGCAACGCCGATCGGATTTTCCTGGACTTCGATCTCGGAGTTTCGGCGTTCACGCCGATGCAAGAAGATCTGGATTTTCTCTCGGGTTTTCAGGCCGTCCACATCGGCCAGTCCAGCGGTCTGGACCCCTGGGTTGCCGCTGTATCAAGCAAGTCACTGTTGTCTTATGATTTTTCCACCCGGCGGGAACCGGGACACCGACGCGAGATTGGGCCCTATTGCTATCTGGCTTGCGTCTCGGGTGACGGTCTCGACGACAAGGAATTGGCCGCAATCGCAGCCGAATTGCTTGCATTTGGTTCAAAGTGGGTTCTTGTAACTCGCGGTCGGGCCGGCGCGGTGCTTCACGGCGCCACCGTCTCTTACCGAACCCCGGCGCGGTTGGTCGAACCCGTCGACACCCTGGGCGCGGGCGACACCTTCATCGCGAGAACGCTATTCGGCCTGCTTAAGGAAGAGACGCCTCAGGACATTCTTGGCCAAGCCGCGGAGGCGGCGGCTGCTACCTGCCGGTACTACGGGGCCATCGGCTATGCGGCAGCAATCGATCTAGGAAAGATCACGCCGGAGGTCCTCCGCGGAGCTCGGCGCATTCAAGACGAGAGAACCGTCTAGCTGCGAAATTCAACTGAGCAATTGACGCGAAAAATGGACAATGCTAGTTAAAGTGATAACGTTCTCATTCATCCAACCAACGCCATGAAAGAGCGTTTTGATGGATGAGTCGTCGAGTGGGACCGCAGGCCGACTTCGGCCAATCGTAAGAGGAGAAGACATGCAAACGAATTCGAGCAGGCGCCAATTTGTGAAATCCGGTCTGGCGCTGACGATCGCGCTGGTGACAGGACTTGGCACGTTGGCCGCATCAACGCAGGCAAGAGCGGCCGACAACCCCTACAACCTCATCGACCCGACGATGATCAGCGTCGGAACCATGGGCGATGCGAAACCCTATGTCTTCACCGACGCCAACGGCAACTTCACCGGCTTCGACGCTGAACTCTTCCGCGACGTGGCGCGCCGGCTCGGGTTCAAGGAGGAGCAGGTCGTTTTCACCGGCCAAGAATTCTCGGCGCTGCTGCCGTCTGTCGCCAACGGCCGCTTCGACGTCGCTGTCGCCGCCATTGGCACGACCGCGGAGCGCAAGAAGACCGTGGATTTTGGCGACGGCTATCTCGCTGGCTACCTGTCGATCATTTCGGCTGATCCGGCTCTGACGACCAATGAGAGCACCGCCGGAAAGCGCATCGGCGTGATCCAGGGAACGCTGCAGGAAATCTATGCCGAGAAGAACCTGAAGGGCGACATCGTCAAATTCCCCGACAACAACACTGCGGTGGCGGCGCTGAATAACGGGACAATCGATGGCCATTTCACTGACTATGAGTCGGCCAAGCAGTATGTGGAGCGCTATAAGAACCTGAAGATAACAATGAATGTGCCGTCCTTCGATGCGCCGGCCGGGTTCGTGGTCAAGAAAGGCAACGATGCCTTCCGCGAGGCGCTCAACAAGGCGCTGCGCGAGGCCATGAACGATGGCACCTGGAAACGGCTGCATGAGAAGTGGTTCCCGGGCACTCCGATGCCGGATCAATATCTGCCCAAGAAGTAAATTCGCGCGTATTCATTTTCGTTTCCGGCCGGGCCCGTGAGCAACGGTGCCCGGCCGAGTTATAGATGGACTTGATATGAGCTGGTTCGATACCTTCGCCCGCAGCTTCCTTGATTTCCAGGCAATGGCAGAAGTTCTGCCGAACATGGTGATGGTCGGCCTCAAGAACACTTTGATCCTGGCCCTTGCCTCGACGTTTTTCGGGACGCTGATCGGTATCGTCCTCGCAGTCATGGGGATTTCAGAGAACCGGCCGCTGAAACTCCTTGCGCGGGTCTACACCGATATCTTCCGCGGGCTTCCTGCTATTGTCACGATCCTGATCATTGGCCAAGGCTTCGCGCGCTTGGGCCGAGACCTGTTCGGTCCATCGCCTTATCCGCTGGGCATTCTGGCGCTCAGCCTGATCGCCGGCGCCTATATCGGAGAGATTTTCCGCGCCGGCATCCAGAGCGTCGAGCGTGGTCAGATCGATGCCACCCGCACTCTCGGTATGACGTATGGTCAAGGCATGCGCCTGGTGGTGATCCCGCAAGGCATCCGCCGCGTCCTGCCTGCACTGGTCAACCAGTTCATCGGCAACGTCAAAGACTCCAGCCTGGTCTATTTCCTTGGTCTGCTCGCCTCCGAACGCGAACTGTTCCGCGTCGGCCAGGACCAGGCCGTGCTGACCGGCAACCTGTCGCCGCTATTACTGGCCGGCGTGTTCTATCTCGTGATCACGGTGCCGCTGACCCACCTCGTCAATTACATCGACGCGCGCATGCGCGTCGGCAAACGTATCACCGCTGTGCAAAGCGGCCTCAAGGAAGTCGCCGAGCTTGCCGAGGCGGTCGTGCCGGGCGCTGCGAAATCGCCAGCAGCGGCGCCCACCCGCTTCAAGGGCGGCGGCATCGAGGTCAAGAACATCGACATGGCCTACGGCGCCGTCCAGGTGCTTCATGACGTCAGTCTGAAAGTGCAGCCCGGGACTGTCACCTGCCTCGTCGGTCCGTCCGGCTCGGGCAAGTCGACCTTGCTGCGTTGCCTCAACCGCCTCGTAGAGTGTCGAGCCGGTGACATTCTGCTCGATGGCGAAAGCATCTACCAACAGACCCCTGACCAACTCCGGCGGCGCGTCGGCATGGTTTTCCAGCAGTTCAATCTGTTTCCCGACCGCAGCGCGCTCGCCAACATCACCTTGGCGCTTCGCAAAGTTAAACGCATGTCGCGCGAGGAGGCTGAGGGCGCGGCCTTGGGGAGGCTGAATGAAGTCGGACTGCTGGAGCGTAAGGACCATCGGCCGGCCAATCTCTCGGGCGGGCAACAGCAGCGGGTGGCCATCGCGCGTGCGCTCGCCCTCGAACCCGAAATTATGCTGTTCGACGAAGTCACCAGCGCGCTCGATCCGGAATTGGTCAAAGGCGTCCTGAATTTGATGGCCGATCTCGGTCGGGGCGGGATGACGATGGTGGTCGTAACACACGAGATGAATTTCGCCCGCAAGGTCGCGAACCAAGTCGTATTCATGGACGAGGGGCGGATTGTCGAGGCAGGGCGACCGGAGGACCTTTTCGACAATCCGCAGAGCCCGCGTCTTCGGCGCTTTCTGTCGGAGGTGCTGTGATTCAAATGGTGTGCGCAACGGCGGGTGCTGCGGTGTTCGGCCTTGCGGGGGTGCCTAACTGCCGCTAGTTCCTCGCCACGACGTTGCATGGTCGGCGGGACTTGCCAAGTGACTCAAAGATCCAAAAACGCAACTATCATCGAAGTCGCTCGCCGGGCTGGAGTGAGCTCTGCCACGGCTGGGCGTGTTCTTGGTGACTACGGCTACAGCAGCCTTGAGGTCCAGGAGAAGGTGCGCGCCGCAGCAGCTGCGCTGGGTTATCGCCCCAATCGCCTGGCCAAAGGTCTGATCACCGGTAAGACGCAGACTATCGGAGTTGTCGTGGGCGACATCGAAAGCCCATTCTATGCAAGCGTGCTGCGCGGAATAGGGGACGTCGCGCGCCGTGGCGGCTTCGGGGTTATCGTTACGAATAGTGACGAAAACGCCGAACTCGAGCGAGAGGCGGTGCAGCTGCTGTTGGAAAAGCAGGTCGATGGTTTAGTCGTCTCGTCGACCTTCGTGGACGAGCCGGATCATCTTCGTGAAGCAGTCGCGGCCCGCTGTCCCGTCGTGCAGTTCGACCGCATCGTGGCGGGCATGGAAACCGATTCGGTCGTGGTCGACAACGTTTCTGTAACGCGTAACAGCATCGCGGCGATCATCGCCGCCGGACACAGCCGCATCGGAATATTGGCGGAACTCGGGCCGGACCAACGCGATGATGTTGGCTCCTTTATGGCAAACGCTGATCTCTCCAGCTCCGACGTTCGCTACCATCATCCAAGCTGGCAACGGTTGTTGGGTTATCTCGAAGCCCATCGCGCCGCGGGCATTTCGCCGGATCCGCAGTTGATCCGCCGCGTGGCGGTCTATTCCAGCGAGGCAGCCCGCAAGGAGGCACTCGATCTGCTGACAATGCGCAATGCGCCGTCCGCCCTGTTTACCGCCGATGGTGTGATGTCGACAGGCGTTCTGGAGGCGGCATCCGCACTGAAGCTTGCGATTCCGGGAGACGTTTCGCTGCTTTGCTTCGACGATCTCGACTGGATGCAGTTCGTGGCCCAAGGTATCACAGCCATCGCGCAGCCGGCGCATCTGATCGGGGCGACGGCGGCAGAGCTTCTCTTGAAGAGGCTGGCAGGAGACACTGCACCTTTTGAACACCATGTCCTCGCGGCCCGATTGGTGAACCGTAATTCGATTGCGGTTCATCTCAACCGCAAGGCCGCTGATCCGGCCGAGACGGTGTAGCTGGAGCCGAATTGCAGCGCCTCTTTATGTCGAGGTCGATCCCATGCAACGGCTGAATGACAGCTCACGCGTACTGCTGGGTAGGACTTTTGTCGCTTGCGATGGCCAGCGTGAGCTGCGCCAGAAAGGTGCGCAGCGGGATCGGCGGATCGGCGAACTCATGCACATGGTCGAGATGAGCGAAACTTACCTTGACCGTCTGCCGGCCGAACTATCGGGGGCCAGAAGCAGCGCGTTTGCTCGCCGCCTTGACGCTGACGGATGCGCGACCAGCGGACTTCCGCTTCGCTTCCACCAGCCGACAGCGCTAGTCTGGCATAGAACGACAATCGCAGGATTTTGGCTTCAGGTGAGCCCGTGCCCGACGAGGTGGCGAACGACCGGGGAAAACATCTGCTGGCCGATATAAGACCCGATGTTCGCATTTTCGAAGATCGCTTGGGCGGTAACGGCATCCTCGACTATGGGGATACCTGCCTCGCGCGCCTGAGCCATCATATCTTCGGCCGCGCGGCCCTGACCCTTGCCGACAATTGTCGGCACAGGCGTTTCGCCCTTGACGTAGCGCAACGCCACGGCGCGGTCGCCTGACACCAAGACGATGACCGCGTTTTTCACACCTAGCTTCGCAGGCTGCATCACTGCTTCGCGCCGCTGTCGCTGCTGTTCACGGCGGATCAATGGATCGCCTTCGAGATCCTTGTGTTCGCGCTTGTATTCGGTTGTCGTCATGCGCATGTCCCGTAGGAACAGCCAGCGCTGAATAGGAACATCGATCAAGCCGATGGCGATAAAGGCCAGGGCGGCGGCAGTCCCGAGAGGTGTCATCACCGCCTTGATGATCGGCTCCAGGCATGTCTGACCACAGCCTGGCGCATCAAAGAGAGGCTGTAGCCAGGCGATCAGGATGAATACGAAAAGGCTTGCCAGGAACACCACCTTGACGAGGCCCTTGGCGAACTCGATGACATTGCGGAGCGACAGGATCTTCTGAAGGCCCTTCGCCGGGTTTATGTGATCGAACTGCGGCTTGAGCGGCTCGAACGAGAAGACCGGCCCGAACGTGGCCAGCATGCCGAAGGCTACGGTGAGAACCACAACGATCCCGACTAGCGGCAATGTGGCAAGCATCAGCAATGAGAACGAGTGGTGGATGGCCCGCAGGCTGACCTCCTCGAAAGAGCCGCCGGGCACCGTCACAGTCTGCACGAGTTCCGAAAGATATTTGAAGAGCAGCGGCCAGCAAAAATAGAGATAGCTAAGCGCTGCGAAAAGAGTGAAGCCGGATACCAGGTCGCGGCTTTGCGAAACCTGGCCCTTGCGGCGGGCGTCACGAAGCTTCTTGTCGGACGCCGGTAATTTCTTTTCCTCAGCTTCTTCGGCCATGTTGCAATCTTACCGCACTATCGTGGTTCCAGTCGGCCGATGCCCTGTGTAAGGTGGGACGGGCTTGAATACGGAGAGGTGGATTTGCGGTTGCGTGTCGTATTCATGCCAGTCGTCGTCGCGCTGGCGCTGAGCGGTTGCCAGACGACCCAAACCGGCTCCGTGCAGGCCAAGGCGCAGGGCCCATCGTCTCAATCCGAGCGCCTGATCAAGCTTGCCGACGATATTGATGCGCGCGGAGAAAGTGATACCGCCATCGCGCTCTACCAGCGCGCCGCAGCAATGCCGGGCGCCAAGGCGAGCGCGTTCGTCAAGACAGGCGACGCTTACATGCGGGCAGGCTATCCTGCCGATGCCGCCAAAGCTTATCGGGCCGCGCTCGCCAAAGCTCCCAATGACGGGGGAGCAATGCTTGGGCTTGGCTCGGCGATGATGGAGGTAGGCGATATCGATGCAGGCATGCGCGCGCTTGCGCAGGCAGCGCCGCTGGTCAACACCAGCGGCGCCTACAACCGATTGGGCGTTGCGCAGACTTTCGCCGGGCAGACAGGGCAGGCGCAGGAGACTTTCGCCCAGGCGTTGAGACTTGCGCCGGGCGATCTTGACGTCGAGACCAACATGGCATTGGCGGCAGCCCTCGAGGACAATTCCGCTGCGGCGCTGCCGCTGGTGCAGAAAATTGCCGCCGCTCCCAATGCGCAATTGCACCACAAGCGCAACATTGTGGTGGTGTACGGGCTTCTTGGCCAGGCCGACCAGGTCAAGGCCTCGCCGCCAATCGGGCTGACGACCAAGGAGGTGGCCACCCTGCTTGCCCGCGCAAGAACCATTCGGCTGAAGGGCAGCACTCAGGCCAAAGCGAAGGCGCTCGGCTCCATCCTCGGCTAGCGAATCGGGCCGGAGGGCCTGAAGCGATCTTCCGCCAAGCGCGACGCGTAGGGTGACACTACGCGGGCGAATACCGCGCCGGCTCACTCGACTGGGAGCGTTGTTTGCGGCACCGACGGCGCGCTGTTGGCGCCGCCTATCGGAGCCTCCTCGCCATCGAGGTAGCGACGGGCCGCGCGCGCGGTCGGTGCCGCCGCCGCCGGGCCCATGCGGCGGCCTTGTACGAGGTCACGCTGGCTTTCGGACATCCGCTGAAGATTGAAGGCATTGGCGCAACCGGGCGGCAGATGGGAGCCGATGCCGGAGACGATCGTCAGATTCGTCTTGGCAGCAGAGTTGTCGTCGTCGGCTGGCTCGGCCAGACAGGCATCGGGAGCAAGAACTGAGCCGCCGACATCTTTCTCGGAGCCGCCTGCATCCGTCGAAACATAGTTGTAGCCAGGCGAATAATCCTGCCGCTGTTGCGGGCTGCTCGCGCAGCCGGCCAGAACCAGCGCTGGAACAACGCAGAAAAATGCGATGGGGGATGTCATATCCGGTCCTCGTTACTTGATGATCAGACCCGTCGCCGACGCGTCATTGGCGTGCTTGCGGCTGCGGTGCTTGGCTGCCGGACGATCAAGCGGCGTGGCGAGGCTGTCGCGCACCGGTTCCACCAGATAGGGCGTAATCAAAATGACCAGTTCGGTCTCTTCGTGCTGGAAACGCTGTGATTGAAAAAGCGGGCCAAGCACCGGTACATCGCCCAGCACCGGAAACTTTTCCAGATTGCGCGAAGTCCGCTGCTGGAAAAGGCCGGCGATCGCAAATGTCTGACCGCTCGCCACTTCGACCGTGGTGTCGGCCTTGCGCACGACGAAACTCGGCATGGCGAAACCGTTGGCGCTTACGGATCCGGTCTCAGATAGAGAACTGACTTCCGGCTGGACATGGAGCGCGATGCGATTGCGGCCGATCAGCGTCGGGGTGAAGCCGAGGGACACGCCGAAGGGCTTGTATTGGACGGTGACGACGTCGGTTCCTTGCGGGATCGGAACCGGAATTTCGCCACCGGCGAGAAAGCTTGCCGTCTGACCGGTCATGGCCGTCAGGTTCGGTTCGGCCAGTATCTTGACGATGCCGTTGCGTTGCAGGGCTTCGATCAGAATGTCGAAGTTCAGGCCATGCGCCTGGTCCATGTTCAAACCGAAATTCCCGTTGCCCGAGGGCACACCGTTGTCCTGGAACATGTTGAATTCGAAGCCGCCGCTCCTGTAGCCGACGGACCAGTCGACGCCGTAGGACTGCAGTTCCGTGCGCGAGACCTCTGCGAAGCGAACCCGAATGTTGACTTGCTGTGAGCCCTGCACGGTCATGTTGTTCAGCGGCGGCTGTTCCGGTGGCGAGAAGGTCCGGGCGACATTGTCCAGATCCGTTGCCTCATCGACGCCTCGCGCCTCGCCTGTTGCAACGATACGGGTCCCGAAAATGTGGAGATTTGTCGCCGAGCTCGGCTGCATTGCTTGCTTGGCCTCGGTAGCAGGCGTGACATCGGGGGTGACGCGGAACTGGGCCGTTGCCTCGATCCGTTCATCGGCCGTGATCGCAATGAGGTTGGTGAGGCCGGGTTTGAGGCCGAACACATAGACCATGCTCGACGACACGACCTGAAGGTCCGCGATCGTGGTGTCGGCAATCAGCACGGATTCGACCGGTTCATTGAACCGCAATAAGCGTCCTTGCCCGACCGGCAAGCCGACCGTTGGTTTGCTCGGCAACGCTGATATGTTCTGTGCCGTCGCATCGGCCAGTGTAAGCAACAACGCCAGCAGGACGCCAATCGTCGCGATAGCGAGCCGGCCTAAATCTGCCCGCCGGGCGAAGGCGGCTGATCCTACGCCTGCCGCGGTGTTGTGGATGGTCATGCCATTTCTCTCCTGAATCCCCAATGTCGTCCGTCCGGCTGGCGTCAGGAGGGCGCCTCGTGCGCGGCATTCGCCCGAGCCGACGGGAGCGAATGGGAGACGACGCGCGCGCCGGCTTTGCCGGAGCGGCCGGCGATCGTGGCCAGCGGCTGGACGTTGAATTCGTGTGCGAGTTCCTGGAAGGACAGGACCGGAAGCTCGATGGCATTGTGTGCGAGCAGGCTGCGCATGTGACGGCGCACATCCATCGCGGCGAGGACGACCGGTGAAACATCGGTGGCGTTCTGCGACCGGGCTCGCTCGATTTCGGTGACCAAAGCCTGCGCATCATCGTCCGACAGATTCAGGAAGGTGCCGGTCGATGTGCTTTGCACCGCGTTTCGCAGGATGTCTTCGGCCGACCGCTGCAGCACATAGGCCGCGATGATGTTGTTGCGGCCGGCGAAGCGGAAGCTGATCTGGCGCTTCAAGGATGTGCGGACATGTTCCGTCAGCAAGAGGACGTCCTGTTCGCGTTGGCCCCATTCGATGAGTGCCTCGAGGATAAGGCGCAGATTGCGGATCGGGACGTTTTCCCCGACGAGCCGGCGGAGCACTTCCGCGATCTTCTGGAGCGGCACGGTCTCCTGCGCCTCCCTGACCAGATCCGCATAATCCGGTTCCATGTCCGAGAGCAGCCTGCGTGTCTCCTGAATCCCGACGAAATGGCCGGCATAATGACGAAGTGCATGGCCGGTCCATTTGGCCGCTATTTGCACCGGCGTTGAGAAGACGAACCCGGCTCCCTTCAGTGCTGACAGGTAGCTGTCATCGACCCATACGAATTTACGCAGACCGGCAATCGGAGAAGCTTTTTCGTAAGGTATTTCGAGCAGATCGAGATGCGTCGTGTCCGCTTCGACAAGAACACGGTTGGCAGGAATTTCAGCATCCAGGATGGGCGCACCTTCCAGATCGACGCGGACGCTTCGTTGCGAAAGCATCTCGTCGACCTGCATGCCGATGGCCGGAACGTCGACACCGAGATCACCGAAGAGTTCACGGCGCACGCCGTCGGCGAGCGCGGCAAATTCGGGCTCCGGGACTAAGTGTGCGAGCTCGGTTCCGAAGCGCACGACGACGCGGTAGGATGGAGACAGTGTTGCGGTGGAGATTGCCGAAAGCGACGCGGAATTCCCCCGCTGTGCAGGCGAGGCGGTATGGCCGATGTCTTGAGGCTCGGACTCCTGGGCGGAGCGGCGATTGATTGCATAGGCGCCGGCGCCGCAGCAGCCACCAAGGACCAGGAACATGATGGAGGGGAAGCCTGGCACCATGGCAAGGCCGACCATGATCACGGCTGCGAGTGCGAGCGCGCGGGAGTCGCGGAGCAGTTGGCTGGTTATTTGCTGGCCAAGATCGCCCGTTCCGTCCGCGCTGCCGACGCGCGTCACCATTGTGCCGGCGGCCACAGCGACGAGCAATGCGGGTATCTGCGCCACCAGGCCATCACCCACGGTGAGCAACGTGTAGGTCGCAGCCGCGTCGCCGAGCGACACGTCGTGCTGCAGCGTGCCGACTGCGAAACCACCTATCAAGTTGACCAAAATGATCACAATGCCTGCAATCACGTCTCCCTTGACGAATTTCATGGCGCCGTCCATTGCGCCAAACAGCTGGCTCTCGCGCTCCAGCTGCTGGCGCAGATGGCGTGCCTCCGCCTGGTCGATGTCGCCGTTGCGCAGCTCGGCATCGATGCTCATCTGCTTGCCCGGCAGCGCATCGAGCGTGAAGCGCGCGGCCACCTCGGCGACGCGTTCGGCACCCCGCGCAACAACGATGAACTGCGCAACGGTGATGATCAGGAAGATGACGAGGCCCACGGCAATGCTGCCGCCAACGACGAAGGTGCCGAAGGCGGTAATGATCTCGCCTGCGTCGGCCTGGAGCAGGATCAGTCGCGTGGTCGTGATCGTGATCGCCAGCCGGAACAAAGTGGCGATGAGGATGACCGACGGCAGTGACGAAAACTGCAGCGGATGAGAGACGTAGAATGAGGCCAGCAGAATAAGCACGCTGATGGCGATGTTTGCAGTGATGAGACTGTCGACGAGAAACGTCGGCAATGGAATGAGCATCATTACCACCGCGACGAGCATCAGAATGGCTATGACCAGATCACTGCGGCGTGACAGCCTGGCAAGGAATTGCATCAGGCGTTCCGAGACGGTCATCGGATGCCTCGTTGCGACAGGAAGCTAAGCAAGGCACTGCGCGCCTCGGTCTTTCGCCCGGCCACGAGCAAGGCGCGGCTCTTCAGTAATGTAAGCACCGGATGATCCGTTCCTTCCAAGGTCTCCAGCTTGGCAATCGTGGCAAGCGCCTTTTCCGCCTCGCCATCGAGTATGAGAAGGTGGGCCAACGTTCTAAGGACGCCGGCATTTCCCGGCGAGAGTTGTACAGCAATGAGCAGATAGGCCGCGCCCCGCTTTGCCTGCCCGTGGCACCCGTAGAGATAGCCCAGGACATGCAAAAGATGCACGGTGTCACGCGGGTCGGTCAGAGTTCGATCCTTCCTGCATGCGACCAAGCAGGTCGCGATGACGCTCGATTTCATCCTCCATCAGCGTTCTGGCGAGCGTCTTGAGTTGCTCCCCACCCTCAAGGGTTGGGACCAGGTGTCTTACGAGGTGCTGGAGAATGGGCACGGAGCGCCGCAGGATAGCCGGTTCGGGAATATTGGGCATGACGAAATTGGCGAGTATCTCGTCGAGCGACTCGCCGGCCGCACCTTGAGAAGCCTGGAATTCCGCCGTTTCCGGCCCGTCTGCACCAGCGGCTGATCTCGCCCCCTGAGCACCGTTGGCTGCTTTGCCGACCCCGTTTGTCCGTCGCCGGCTGATGGCCTGGCCACGCACGCTTTCCGCCTGCCGCGCCTCGCGGCCCGCCGTGTCAATCCGTGCCGTGTCGAATCGTGCCGCTTCAAGCCGGCGGTTCACGGATATTTCAGCGCGACTGTGGCGCCGCCCTTGGTCAGGAGAAGTTCGGTTTCGCCGATGTGTTTGACGGCCCAGCCGTCGTCGGTGAATGCACCTTCGTGATAGCGCGCGCCGTCGGTTGCGATGACGTAGGGCCGCTCGCCGTACCAGATCGCCTGCAGCCTCAGCCGCGGCGGCTGCGGCGCATTGCCAACCATGACGTTGGAGATGAGGGGAAGGTGAGCGCCGAACGACTGATCGAACCAGGATTGCGTTTGTGCCCAGACATCACTCTTGTCATTCGGGATCATACCCGAGACCACGAGGCGTCCATTTGATTCCAGAACCGTTAATGTGCTTATGCCGGATTGCTCGAGGCGCAGCTTGAGCTGCCTTTCCACTTCTGCGGCAGTCTGGATTTGTGCTGGCGATGAAGCATCCAGGACTTTTTCCCCTGCCTGACCGGCGAAAGCCACTCTGATTGGTTGCTCGTCTTGAGAGGAAGAGGACGCCTTTGCGCCAATCTCTTGCTTGGCGAAAGAGAACCCGTTCGCGGCGACGGAAACTGCCAGGACCGCACAGAGAACGCTGCTCGCGACCAGCAGCGGGCGATTGGCAAAAGACCCAAAAGACCAGCGATTGGATGCGCTGCGCAGGCTGATCACCCGGATCCGCGCCTCGCCTACACTTATGGTGAGCGGCAGCCTGCAGCGGCTGCCATGTCCCTCATGGATGGTCTCGCCCGTGGCCAACATGACATCGCCGCCGACGGCTTCGATTTCAACTTGGCTGCCCTTGCGCCGCAGCCTTGCGTGAATCGGTGCGATGCCGGCATCGCGTAGGACAATGTCCGACTCAGTGCTGGAGCCGATCGTATATTGTGGCTCGACCAGACTGACTTCGGCGCCGGCGTGAAATCCGTGGGTAACGCTCAGCGCAATGGAATGTCCGGTATCCGGGGAGGGGCCGATGATCGATCGGAGTCGGCGTGGCGGCGCTGCTGGTTCCAGATGTTTGGTGATAGGACGAGCGGTCATGCCACTTCATCTCCCGCCGATGACAATTTCAATGCAGCCTGATGACGGCGCTGAAAAAATTGCGCCGTGCAAGTACGCCGCCGGGTGCTTGCGGCGGCGCACGGTTCGGGAATCCGCCGCCTTAGGCCTTTTCAGCCGACTGGCCGAGCGTCCTAGCGGTGCTCATCAACATGTCATGCTGGGATTTCGCGATCTCTTTCGTGATCTCCAGGCCAAACATGCGCTCCTGGTGCTTGATCATCTTGTCCAGGTTCTGTTCCGGCGACCCTGCAGAGCCGGACGTAATGGGAGGGGTAGCAGCCATCATTGTCTCCTTGAGGGACTATCCAAGTTGCAAACTCCGGACTCACATCGCTGCAGTCCGTAGGGTTGCGAAGGCAGCTTAAGGCAGCACGGGCGAAAATGAAAGTCCAGTTGGAATATTTGAGACACTCTGGTTCCAACTGTTGCGTCACCTGCATTCAAGGAGTACCTTGGCAGGTGGGTGAATGGGGTATTTCAGAATGGAAAAAGGTCCTTTGGCCGAGCTTTTGGTCGAACGGTTCGAGACTATGCCACCGCAGTTGCGGGTCGCCGCACGTTTCGTGCTGGATCATCCCAAGGATGTCGCACTGATGTCGATGCGCGAGCAGGCGCACCAGGCCGGCGTTTCGCACAGCACGATGATGCGGCTGGCGCGATGGATTGGCCTTGAAGGCTACGAAGATATGCGCAGCCTTTATGCGCGCGCGCTGCGCGAGACCATCGCGGGCGAGCCGGCGCGACAGGGTATCGGACAGCATGGCGATCCGGGGTATTCGACTGCCGGCGTCGTTGCCGACACGCTCGCCGCCCAGATATCAAGCCTCGGCGAATACGGCAACGCCATGCAGTTCATCGCGGCAGCCGGTCTGCTCGCCCGGTCACGCGATCTGTTCGCTGTCGGCTCGCGCGCCGCCTATCCGGTCGCGAGCCACTTCGTTCACATCATGTCGTTGCTGGCTGGCGGTGACTGCAAGGTGACGCTTGTCGGCGAGATGGCCGGACCGGGCCTGGATGCCCTCCAGCACGCGGGACGTGGTGCGGTGCTTCTTGCGGTGGGCATATCGCCCTATGAGCGCACAACGATCGACGTTGCGCGCCAGTCGGCTCGGCAGGGCATCGGCGTGGTGGCGATCACCGACAGCAGCGTGTCGCCGCTGACACAGATCGCGCGGGAAACAATTATCGTTACGTCAAATTCGCAGTCGTTCTTCCGAAGCATGGCGCCGGCGTTCGCCGCCGTCGAGATTCTGGCGGCACTGGCGGCAGCGCAGTCTGAAACGAACGCCGCAGAACGGGTAAAACAGTCGGAAGAGCAGCTTGCTGCTTTCGGCATATATTGGAAGCCCCCTCGATAACATCCGAAAGGTTGCGATCGGGCGGGCGTGAGGCAGCCAGGCTGCCGGCAACGTTAATTTCCGGAGGTCGTCCTCATGGTTCGCCCGATAACGCCCACCAAGCCGCCGGTCCAGCCGCAAAAGGTCAATGCCAAGGCAAACGCCGCGCAGATAGCGCGGCTGGAGGCCCAGGCTGCCAAACTGCGGGAGCAGATCAGGCTTGCCAACAGGATGGGCGAGCGTGATTGGGCGGCACAGGCCCGCCAGGAACTGGCCCATGTTGACACGCAACTGGATTCGCTTCGGCCGCCGCCGGTTGGGGCTTCGGCAGCGCCGAGTGTCAACGTCGCCAACGCCAGCAACGGCACGTCCGTCAATGGCAGGACGGTGACGCCGGCTCTCTACACGCAGACCGATCTCGCGGCACTGGCCGCGACGCCGGTGAAACTGGATGGCAGTACGCCCGAAGACAATGCCGCGGAAGCGACGACTGCGCGCAACATTGTCAGCGACGTCACCGGCGGCAAAAGCATCGACCAGATTGCATCTGCCCGGGGCATGACGCGCGAACAGGTTATCGCCGCGCTTAGGTCCGGCGGGATGACCGTTTCGACCGCTGACCCGAGCGGCAATGGCGACGTGCTGACGACGAAAATCACGGATGCCAGCGGCCGCACCGTCACGCAATATTACGACTACCAGCACGACAGCTACTACACGAGCGTGGAACAACCCAACGGCACGGCAACCACCACCCCGATCCGGGATGGGCTCGGGCGCGAGGAAACCAGCAGCTATAATCCCGATACCGATGCGATCACGACGCGTTATGAAGACGATCTGGGCACCGGAACCGTCACCGAGCGGACCACCTTGCCCAACGGCGCTTCGGTGGAAACCGTTACACCCGGGAACGGGCCGGCCTTGCCGGTCACCACCGTCAACGGTCAAGATGGTCGCAAGACCGTCCTCGCTGCATCTCAGGATCCGGGCGGGGCAACCACCCAGGGCATCAAGGATGATCTCGCGGACGGCAAGAGCATCGAGCAAATCGCGCAGGAAAGGGGTCTGACCAACGAGCAGGTGATCGCCGAGCTGCAGGCCGCCGGCTATCAGGTCACGACGCGCGAACCGACGAGCGACAATGGTGACGTGCAGTCCGTTGAAGTCGTCGATCCGCACACCGGCGACAAGACCGTCTACTATCACGACTACCAGCATGATGAGCGCACCGTCGTGACGACGTCTGACGGCAAGGAAACGACGGTGTCGGAGGACGGGAACGGCAGGACGCGCAGCAGCGTTCGCAACACCGAAACGGGCGAGACCACAACCACAATCGTCGATCCGAAGGCCGGAACGGAAACCACGATCGTCACCGACAAGGACGGTCGGGTGACGACAACGACCACCGAGGAGATCAATGGCGGCGAGCCCGTCGAGTACGAGGTCAAGCCAGGCGACAATCTGACCCTGATTGCGCAGCAATATGGCGTATCACTGGACGATCTGAGGAGAACGAACCCCGAGCTCCTTAATTCGCCTCGTGACCCCGACATCATTCACCCGGGCGAAAAGGTTACCATCGAAGACGGTACCCGCACGACCGTGGAAGTCACCTTCAACGGTTATACGCTGACCACGAGCCCTGATGGCAGCATGACGCTGCACAACAACACCACCGGGACCGACCTGAAGATCGAAGCAGGAAGTATGCAGGAGGCGTTGGCCAGGACGCTGTTGGCAGTGAACCCCAACAGCAGTGATGCCACGGAGGCAAAAGAGGGCGAGGTCGTAAAGACTTTCGTCGAAGGGCTGCTGGCGGGTGAAGCCTTGCCCAGTCTCATCGACGCGGCAGAAGAAGCCGGACAAAACAAACAGGACCTGATCGAGAGATATGGTCTAGGTACCGTCGCCACGCCCGAGCTGGACGGTGAGAACAGGGTTGTCGATCCATTCGGCGATCCGCCGCATGGTAATGCACCCTCCGGCGGAAAGTGGACGCCGATGAAGATCGATGGCGTCTGGACCTGGATCGATCCCGAGGTCGCCCAGGCCATCATTGCTGAGAACATCGCGCTGTCCCAAATTACAGAGACGCGAGCTCTGGCCGGTCAGCGGCAGGAACAGTTCAACGTCTATATGCTCGACCCCGCCTACAAGGATGCTGTTGATGGGGCGCAGACAGTTATAAACGAGGCGTTGGCGCCCCATGGTCTGCAATGGACCCCGCAGAAACCGGAAGGCGCGCTTGCCGATGCGCAGGAGCGGCTTGCCAAGGCCAACACCTTGCAGCAGAACGCGCAGGATGCGCGCGACGAATATGAGACTGCCGGGCGGGTTCTCGCCGATGCCATCACCCAGGACAGCGAACTTGCGCCGCTGATTGATCCCAATGCAGACGTTGCATCCGCGCAAGGGCAGCCAGGTCCCAATCGGCAAACGCAGTACGCGCAAGGCCTCGCGGATCATGCGGCTGTCGATAAGCTGTTCTCCGAAGTCGGCCTGCATCTGAGCAAGGGCGACAAGCTCACCATCGACTTCCTGGTGGGGCAAGCCGAGCTTGACGGCATTCCGACCGACTCGAAGGAATATCAGGACCTCAAGGCGCTGCAGACGACAGCAGGCAATCAGCTCGAATTGGCGGAAGCCTATCAAAACTACTTCAACGCCCATGCCGACGCCACGCAAGTGGGTGCGCAGCAGACGGACCTCGAGCAGAGACTGCTCGCCGAATATAATAGCGAGCACCAGTTTCTGTTCGAACAGGGAAAGAAACATCAAAGGGTCAGTGGCGATTATCTGGGTCTCTTCCAATCGCAAAAACTTGAGGTCCGCGACGGCCAGCTGTGGGTGGTCAACCAGTTCGAAGAGGGCACGACCGAGCAGCAGCTCACCTACAATCTGAGCGAAACGAACGTCAGGGATGAGTACCGCGATCGGCAACTCAACAAGGACTGGCAGCAGCTTTTGGGCGGCAGCAGTTCCACCGGGCCGGTGTGCACGGCAAATGGCCTGCAATCAGTGAGGGCCAGCGAGGCGCAGGCGGCGCAGAATCTCAATGATATCCTGGATCGGCAGCTCGGCAACAGCATTGAAGACCTGAACTCCGAGCTGTCGACGCTGCAGACCAACTTCAACAATGCGTTGACGGAGCACGGGCCAGGAACAGTCGATGCTCCTGAAGGCACGCTGCCCAATGGCGTGCAGCCTGTCGAGATCAACGTCGGCGGACAGACAATCAAGGTGGCGCCGGAGGTTGCCCAGACATACAACGAGATAGGGATCGATGCGTTGACCCAGAGCGGGAAGGCAGTCTGGATCGACCTGGATACAAAAGATGACGATGCCAGTGGACGCTGGGTTGATCCCGAACTAGCGGTCGCCAAACTCAAGCTGGACGCGACAACGCTTCAGATAACGCAGGCCGAGGAACTGCGCGGGCTGGTGCAAGGCTTCAGCGACTATCATGAGCTTCGGTCCAGTGATCCCTCGTTGCTGGTTGACCGCAACAGCACGGTGGATAAGACCTATCTAGACGAGCATGAGCAGCAGACGCTTGACGGCATCTATCAGCCGAAGTTCCAGCAACTGCTCGACAGCGGCTACGACAACGAGTTCCGTGAACAGCGTGGTACGGCCCTTGAGGAGACGGTCGCCAGAACGCTCGGCATAGATCGTTCGACCGAGGAAGGTCGCGAGACGATCGAGAATGTGACGGAAGAGATCCGCGATATCGGCGGCGACAATCCTTACGTGCGCAGCGTGCCGATTTTCTATGTTGACGACGAGGTCGGGACACAGCAGGTCGCGCTGTTTGCTGTGCGTAACGGAGACGGCAACACTCGCTATGTCGACGTGACCGGCAAAAAGTTCGACGACCTCCAAGATTTCCAGGACAACAACAACCAGTTCGGCGAGGACGGCAAGCTCGTCGTCCCCAAGGGTCTGGAGATGAAGGCCGGCGGCGACGGCAGGATTGAACTGGAAGTCGTCAAGTCGCGTAATGTTTCTGCTTGGGACAAGGTCGTCGATCCGCTGGTTGGCATCGGGACGGGTATAGCCACCATTCTATCGTTCACGCCGGCCGCGCCGATTGCAGCACCCTTGGCCTATACGGGCGCGGCCTATCTCGGAACCCGAGCGGTCATAAACCAGGTCAATCATCTGGAACATGGCGGCGAGTGGGACGATACCGAGTCGCTGATGAATGTCGCCACCGTGGCAACCACGGTTCTGCCGATGGCCTCCAGCGGCCTGCGCACCATCGGATTGGCGGGAAAGGAAATGACCGCCCTGCAGGCCTTTCGTGGCAGCATCGGCGCAACACGGTCCGGCTCGCCCCTGGCGCTCGAAACCCGAACCTACATGCAGTCGACCGCCGGCCTGAACAAGGCGGCCTGGGGAGCGGATGTCGGCTCCGTGATTGTCGGTGCACCTTTGCTGGCGACATCGGCCTACGATCTCGCCGTCAACGGAGACCAGATGAACGGTCTTCAGCTTGCCAACGCGCTTACGGGCCTTGGCACCGGCATTGCCGGCACGGGCCTGGGCATTCACGGTCTGCGGACACTGCGACCTGGAACGGGCACGCAGGCAAGCGCCAATGGTCCCGGCGCCAACCAGCCACCGAGCAGCGGCGGACCGCACCAGCCGCCGCCATGGTCCGACGGCAAAGGACCACGGCAGTTGCCTCCGGCGCTGGAACCCGGCCCCTCCGGACGTCCGATGAATGTCTATGAAATTGGCGCCGACGGTGTCTACAGGCCGACCGGGGAGCAAGTATTTCAAGATCCTAACCATCCCGTGATACCCGGAGAAGTGATCAACACCAGCGATGCCAGCGGTGACGGTCCGACGATGCTGCCGGGCCGCGATCCGCATGGATCGACCGGGCGCAATTCAGGGCATCCTGCTGATAGCGATCCCATCATTGTGCCGAACAAGCCGGCAGGAAAAGACGACTCGATGCGCCTCGTCTGGGATCCGGAGACGCGCAGCTTCACCGGCATGCCGGAACCCGACACAAGCGGGTACATCTACACCAGTGGCAAGGATACCAAGACTCCCTCAGCCTATCTTGACGGGCTGAGCGTCGAGCAGCTTGTAGCACGATACGAGGCAGAAAAGAGCTATTATTCGAACCGCGAGTTGGCCGAGCGCTACGGCCCGGATGGCGTTCAGATACCGCGCACGCCGCTCCGCGACATACTGCCCGACTTCCGCATCGGCGTCACATTCCGGACGCGCTTGAATACGGGCCAGGCCTTCGACATCGGCTCGCCGACGGTCGCGGCCGTGGGCTTCGGTATTGGGACAAAGACCGATGTCGGCATGATCGGGTGGTCGGTCGTCGACAGCATCAGCCAGCGCAGCCTGACACCATTCACGGATGCGCTCGGCACTCAAGGCGTCGTATCCTACCGGGCACGGGAATACAGGAACATCACCGGCCTTCAGGCCGGTGTCTGGCCGGTGTCCAATCAGACGGCTTTCCCGGTTCGCAGCAGCGATCTTTCGGCGGCGGCAACCAAGGCGATATTCAGCGATGCGACTGGCTACAATGCCAAGCCGCTGGATGCTGCCATCGTCGGCATGACGCCAGACGGCGAAGGCACCGTGATCGAGATGACCTATACGCCTTCGCTCAAGGGCGAGGAGGTCACGCTCGCCCCCGGCCAGCACGATTTCCTTGGCGTGCCGGCGGAAAACAGCGCTGGCCACGTCAAGCTGGAAGGTGCGCTTCCGTTCGACCGTGTCATGACCGAAACAAAGGTCGGACTGCGGCTGCCGATCGTGGCCAATCATGTCGGGGCAGTCGACCAGATGCCACGCGTCGGCTTCGAGAAGCGCCCGGAAGTGCCCGTCAAGGACACGCTCCAGCCGGGTGACATCGTGTCGAAGCAGACCTACGACCAGATCCAGTCCGCTCTCGGCTCGACAAGCCTGAAGATCCAGTTCGCGGTCGAGGATCCGGCGAAGGCGTCCGAACTCATCGCAGCGATCGGACAGGGTGATGGCATCCGGTCGATCCGCGACCTCGTCAAATCTGGTCAGATCGATCCGTCGAACACAGTTTCGTTTGTTGATGAACCGACGCTAAGCGGGTTGCGGCTTTCGGCCGTACCGGGCAAGGCGCCCACGGCAGACATCGTTTTGCTGACCGGTGAGAAGGCAAGCGTCGTCAATCCCGAGGCGATGCTGGTCGACATCATCTTCAACGACCGCAACAGGCTTCCCGGTGTGCTGGGTTTCAATCCCGACCGGACGATAACTTCCGCGGCCTATAAGGTGAAATCGACGGTACAGTCGTGGCTGCCGGCGCGCTTCAGTCCCGACGGGACGCCGCAGCCCCGTTATATGCCGAGCGCCGGCAACGTCTATCAGAACCTGTACGGTTCGCACGGCACGCCGGCGACGCGCTACACGCTTTCACTGTCGACACCTCCTCTGCCTGCCGGGGCCGTGGCTTTCAGTGCTGAAGTGAGAATCCAGTACAAGTCCAAGGCTGCCAAGATCGCTCCTTCAATCGCCAAGGATGAAACAGCGACGCTGACCTTCGATCGAGCCGATGGACAGAATGAAACGCTGACGGTCCCGGCCTGGCTTGCTCATGCCTTAGAAACATCGCGTGACGGCGCGGCGACAGCCATTCCGAAGGGTGGCAAGGCCTCCCTGGAGCAGTTCCTCGGCGAACTGGAAAAGAAGGCGAGACCCGACCAGCGCGCGATAGAGCAATTCCGGACGGAATTCGGCCCGTCGATCGTCGATGGCGGCTTCATGCGCCAGAACGTTGCCGATGGCGTGCTGACGTTCCTCTCCTCGCAAGTGGGTAGCCGTAGGAGCGGACCTATCCACATAAGGGACGAGAACGGGCAGTCCGTGACGGCAACCCGCTACGGGCCGCTGCCGAAGAGTGTGGAGAACATCTATGTGCCGCCGGCCGACGGGTCCAGGGCGCGTGGCGACGAACCGGAGTTGATGCATAAATCGCATATCCTGTTCCGGGATCCGGAAACCGGAGAGCCCTATGTTCTGCCATGGATACGTGGTGCTTCCGACGACCATGTGCCGGGGAGCCTTGGGCATCCCGATGAGGGCAATCAGCCTGTCGAAGGTGCGGGCGACCCTACAAGACCCTTGCGCGGCAATGTCGGCCCGTTTGTGTTCCGGGCCGATACCCGCTCGCCAACCGAGATTAGGGACGCGGGAGGCTTCTCGCCACCGCCCCCGACAGGAATCTGGGTGGACAATCCGCAAGGCATCGCCCTGAGCAGCTATGTCATGGGCAATACCCATGGCCGTTTCGTCGGCACGAGCCAGTCGATCTCGGGAGCCAAGGCTTTCGTTTCGGAAGAGTCACGAGCCGCGCGGCAGCAAGGTTACACTTATCTCTACACGCTGAATCCGAGCAGACCGCGCCTCCACGTCCCGACTGAATTCGAGGCAATGGGCCGACCCGTCGGCGACAGGATGGCCCGCGTCGACGAGACCGCAATCGACGGCAGCATACCATGGAGCGAGGTCTATGGCTGGCGGATGATGGATCCGGACGGGAATTTCGTCGGTGAGTTCACGCGCAATGAGGATGCCGTCGCGCCCGGCACTTCGACACAAAAACGCCCGCAGGTCATCTTGCGGCCGGCCGACGAGTTCTGGGATGTCAATACGCCAGCGCAGACCGAAGCGCCGCCGCCCCCGGTGGCCGAGGTGGTCAGCAACGAAGCCCCAGCTGTGACTGGCGAAACGCGGCAGGCGGTGAACATTGCTGCCGAAACGCCGACAGCCGCCACATGGCCGCCGGCGTCCGACCGGGGCAGGGCGGTTTTTGACCCTGCCAGCGGAAAGATCGTCAGCCTTGAGCTTCCGGTGAACTCCGCCGCGGAACCAGGATATGCGGAACCGGTGCGGGCGCCGACCGGGCCGGAGGTCAGGGCGCTTTCAGCCGATCAGATTTCCGAACTGACCGGCACGCAATTGCACGCCATCAAGCCGGAGCACATCGCCAAGCTGGCGCCTGAGCAGGTTGCTGTACTGAGCCCCGAGCAGATCGGGCAGCTGACGTTTGATCAACTTGCGGCGCTTCGACCGAAGCAGTTGCGGGCGCTGAGTGCCGAACAGCTCCAGGCGATCAGGCCAAGCAGATTGCAGGCCGTTGCCCCTGGCCGTATCAGCGGTTTGCGACCGGATCAGGTCGCTGCCTTTTCACCCGAGCAGCTTGCTGCCTTGACCATTGAGCAAGTGCGCAAGCTGACACCCGACCAGATCGCCAAGCTCAGTGATGAGCAGCGCAATGCGCTTACGTCGGAACAAGTCGCCGCCATGAGACCTGCCCAATTCGGCCATCTCGATGCGACCCAGTTCGCGGCGTTGGACCCTGATGTCATCGCAGCACGCGATCCCGCGACAACGGCAAAGCTGTCGCCGGACCACATCTCGGCGCTTACGCGGGAGCAGCTTGGCGCTCTGACCATTCATCAGATCGAGGCGCTGACGAAGCAACAGATAGCGGCGCTGACGCCGAAGCAGCTTGCCGAGTTGAGCCCCGGCCAGCTGCGCAAGTTCACGCCCAATCAGTTTGCCTGGATGTCGACGGAGCAAACAAACGCCCTCTCCGTGCTGCAACTGACGACCTATCGCGCAACGCATAAAAAGGCGATGACGCCGGATCAGGCCACCAGCGTCGATCTGGCCCTCAGCCATGCCAGGATGCGGGAAAACGCTCAGGCACTCGCCACCTTCGGCGGCATGTCGACCACCTCCTACATGTTGTGGAGTTCATTGCCGCCAACCTGGACCGCAACCGCCGGATCGGTGGCATTTGGCGTGCGAGGGATGGTTTTCGGCGCCCAGGCGCTCTTCCCCAACGCAACCGCAAGTCACAAGCCGTTCGGGCGATTCCTCAACGCGCTCGGCGGAGCCACATTCATTGCCGCAGCGCCAGGTGCCGCGACCGGGATGATCCAGGGTAAGGATCTTGTCGTGAACAGCACGTTCACGCTCGGCAACATCGTCTATGGCACGAAGTCGATGCTGCAGTCGTTCACCGGCAGACCGGTGATCCGAAACCTGGCCGAATATCTGGCTGGACCCGGCTATGTGCTTGGCTGCGCTGTCTATACGGTGCACTCCTGGCCGGCGCCGATCGCCACAGTCGCCGGCACCATGTTCACCTTCGGTTGCGCGGAATTCTGGGCGTCGGCCATTAGGACGGACCGGATGAATCGCCGTTCAGTGCCGCGAACCGATGCTGATATCGCGGCGGCGGAAAAGTCCGACAAAAGATGGGCTGCAAGGGATCGGTGGACTCTGGGCATCACCTTCGGCGTTGGAATGCTTCTGTTCTCGCTAGACGCCCTGCTCGCGGAACCTTGGGAGGGCGCGAAGACGCCCCCTCCACCCGATCCGAAAAAACCGGATGGCGATGCCTCGTCCCAGCAACCCGATGATCCTTCGGATGATCCAGGTGGGCCGCAGACCCCGGTGGAAGATTTCCCGCAACTGGTCGTGGTCACCGATGATGGCCTGAATTTGCGGACCCGGCCTGACGGGGATTCGACCGTGGGAACCGTTCTGCAATCCGGCACATTCGTCCAACAGACCGCGAAGCCGTCGGCCGATCCGTCAGGGGAGGCCTGGATACCTGTCGAAGGTTTCGGACCGGATGGCGAAATGCATAGCGGCTGGGTTTCCGGCGACTATGTCGAGGCTCATGCCGAGGGCAGCAGCAACCCTGAGGGCCGCACGAACCCAACGCTGGAGAAAGACGGCTATCAGTGGGTCGAGGTCAAGGACGGCGACAGCATTCGCCTGATCGCCAAGACCCATTCTGCGGATGTGGCGGACACGGTTGTGCTCAACATGGATCATATCCTGAGCCCGGACCTGATCTTCTCAGGCGACCGTATCTATCTGCCGGTCACCTCGACCGGCTGAGAAACCGCGGGGCCAAGCCTGTCGTCCATTGGCTCCTGCGCCTTGGCGGTTCTCGCGGCATATGCGTTTGCAACGGAGGCGGCCAGCTTTGCCGCCCGCTCCGCTATCGGATTGGATGGTTCGGAAGAATAGGAGGCGGTAAACTGCAAGTCGGACGGGTGCCATTCGCATTCGACGATGCGCAGTTTACCGTTTGCGATATAGTCTTGGACGACTCCCGCGGGCAGGGAGGCTATTCCGATTCCGTTGAGTGTCATCTTGATGGAAGCGGCCAGCGAATTGGCCGGAAATATGCGCGGCGTCTCTTCGAATTCACCGGTGAGCTTGCGGTAGAGTTCGCTATAGGGGCGCGTGGTTCGCGCGTAGCTGATGATCGGGAACTGCATCAAGTCGTTCAGCGTCACCTTGCGTCGATTGGGCAATTCCAATTGCGGCGAGCAGACCCAAACAAGCGGAAAGGACGGCATCCCGATATTCTCGATGCTGTACTCCAGGACAGGGCCCATCAGCACCGCAAGATCGAGCCGGTGTGACATGAGTTCATTGCGAAGGGTCGTCGTCGCATCGACGACGATATCCGTCTCGACAAGCGGATAGTTTGCCTTCAGTGCCTTGAGGAAATCCGGGAGCCAAGTGTGCACGATCGTTTCGGCAACCCCAAGCCTCAGCACCCTCGTCGTCTCTGAAGTCTCTGAAAGAGAGCTGGCCATCAGTTGCAGCCGCTCCGCTACGCGCAGAACCCGTTGGGCAGGTGGTAGCAGCCGTTGTCCTTCGGCGGTCAGCCTGACTGTGCTGCTCTGCCGCTCGAACAGCTTGGCACCCAGCGCTTCCTCCAGCCCGGCAATTCGTGTGGATACCGCCGGCTGCGTGGTATTCAGGCGTTCCGCCGCCTTTCGAAAGCTTCCGAAAGTCGCCACCAGGAGAAAGGTTTCGAGCTGCTTGATGTTGAAAGGTATCATTACGGTCGATCGCTCATCTGCGGCTTTCCGGGGAGGGGGCGTCGAACCATCAATGCCGTACAATGATCTGGGTACCGATCTTCACTCGGTCGTAAAGATCGATGACATCTTCGTTGGTCATGCGAATGCAACCGGAGGAGTTGGCCTGTCCGACGGTCCATGGCTGGTTGGTGCCGTGGACGCGATAGAGCGTGTTGCCGATATACAATGCGCGCGCGCCCAATGGATTGTTCGGTCCTCCCTCGACATGCGCGGGCAGGAAGCGGCCTTTTGAGGCTTCTCTGGATCGCATTTCGGCCGGCGGCCGCCAATCTGGCCAGTCCTTCTTTTTCGAAATCGTGTCGCGACCGGACCACTCCAGCCCCTCCTTGCCAACCCCCACCGCGTATCGCAGCGCTTTGCCGTCTCCCAGGATGTAGTAGAGGCGCCGCTCCGTGGTGTTGATCACGATCGATCCCTTCGGCTGAGCCTCGCTGAATGTCACGACATGCCTAGGAATCACTGACAGCCCGGGCACGATTTCTCCGTCCGACGTCAGGCCGGAAGCGCTAGGGGAGACCAGTACATTTCTCGCCCGATCGTATGTCCAGCTTCTAGGGTCATAACCGCTGTTCGATTGGGCCTGCGCCGACGCGATGGCGGCAAGCGACGCCACGGCGACCAGAACCGATGCACTCAATCCCTCGACAAGACGCGTTGCCACAAACCTCTTGCTTCGAGCAACGCCTGCGGGCAGGTCCAAGTTCGCGAGCAGCCTGTTGTTTGCCGTCACCGAGACCACTCCCTTCCACATTGGACCGACGATTGCGAACCCGGTGGTAACCGATTCCAACGCGGCACCATATCGCCTTGCGGATCGTTCGCAACATTTGGCACAGGTCGTTGATATATAATCCAATTGGACTTCCCATTTTCGAGTGTGCGCGATAGGATGACATCGGCGGACAAGCTATGAAATGAGCGAGGCGGGTCATCACTCGTGGGTCGCTTGCGATAGGACCAATGTGACGGGACGCGGTATCTACCATTTGGATCGGTTGTCGGGAGGCAGGGCTACCGTTGTCGCCTGCGGCCTTGCCGTCATCCTGGCGCTCGGCTTTGATTGGCAGCGTGCGTCCGCTGCCGAACCGCGCTGGCCCCCTGGCCCTTACAAATACATCACGATCGATCAGTCCGTGACAGACGCGCTGGTTGAGCTCGGCCGCAACATGCGGGTGCCCATGCGTGTCAGCAAGCTGGTAAAGGGGCGCCTGAGCGCCGGCATGCCGGTTGGAACAGCCCGCGAGTTCTTCGAAGAGATATGCAATCGATACGGGCTGGTCTGGCATTTCGACGGTATCGTCATGAACGTCGCGACCGAAGCGGAAGTCCAGACGGAAATGATCCCGCTTGATGCCAACATGGCTGCTGGCGCCGAAGACAGGCTTTCACGGCTGGGCGTCAGCGACCCGAAGTTTCCAATAAAGGTTTCCAAGCAAGACGATGTCATCTCGGTATCGGGGCCGCCATCCTACATCGAACTCGTCAGGAAAACGCTCGGGGTTCCTGCCACGCCGAGCACGAAGCAGGAAGCCGGCAAAGCTGTGTCGGTCCGCGTTTTCCGCGGAAAGCAGGCGGAGGCGCAGACTGTCCCCTCCGCCAAACCGAACTAAGAACTGGAGGGCACATTCATGCAAATCGCGCCGATTGGAGCCCTAGAGGCTACGCTTGCAAACTTGACCACCAGCATAAGTTCGCAACAGCAAATCACCGCCGGCGCGGCAGAGCAGCCCGGCAACCGAATGGTGGGCGCCAAGCAAGAAAAGCACGATGCCGCGAAGGTCAATATGCCTGAGCGCAGTGATGTCGCCACGCGGGCTGGTCAGCAGGTGGCGCAGACGCCCGGCGCCAATCCGGCAATAGGCGGACAGACTTCCAAACCGGAGAAGACCGAGCCGATCGTCGAACACAAACTCTTCGACTACATGGCCGAGACGGAAAAAGCCGCAGGTGGGGTGTTCACGGATCCATCGGCCCTTTTCGGTTCTGCCGTCAAGTCGCTGGAAGGAACCATGCAGCAGGTACAGAAGGCTCTTGGCCAGGCTAACGCCCCCGAAAGTGCTGAAACGGCCGCCGCGCAGGATCGCGCCGACAAGATGGCTCTGTCCGGCAAGGAAGGCGAAGACTCCCCAGCCAAGAACGCAGAGCAACTCCTGGAACGATCAATTTCGGTGATGTGGGCAGCCGCCAATCTCGAGGTGGTTACGAGCAGCGTGACGGCCGTCACGTCGTCCACCAGCACGCTGATCAAACAACAGTAAGCGCCGCGGAGTGTTCGTGCCCATGCCAACCTCGCTGCGGCGTTCAACGCGATTGAATCAATGCGGCGTCCGGTGTCGCGTTGCGCTCGTTGTCATGGGTATGCTTGTGCTCCAGGCGTGTTCGGTGGAGTTATATTCCAACCTCAACCAGCGGCAGGCCAACGAGATCGTGGCCACGCTCATGCGTCACGGGATCCCGGCCCAACGCGAGGTCGGCAAGGACGGCAAGATGACGGTTTCCGTACAGAAGGGCCGCTTCGCCGAAGCTATGGCCATTCTCGACGAGAGCGGCTTGCCCAAACAGGAATTCCAGACGCTCGGCGAGGTGTTCAAGAGGGATGGGCTTGTGTCCTCGCCGGTGGAAGAGCGGGCAACGATGATCTATGGCCTGAGCCAGGAGCTGTCGCAGACGATTTCGGACATCGACGGCGTACTTTCGGCGCGCGTTCATCTCGTCCTGCCCGAAAACGATCCACTGAGGCAGCAACTGCTACCGTCGTCCGCCTCCGTGTTCATCCGGTATCGCGCATCCGTTCCGATGAATGAGCTCATCCCGCAGGTCAAGATGCTGGTGGCCAAGGGCATCGCCGGACTGACCTATGACAATGTTTCGGTCACCCTCATTCCGGTTGCAGCGACGGCTCCCAACCAGGAAACCGGCGAGGCCGGTCTCACCACCTTCCTCGGCCTGTGGCTGCATCCAGACAGCGTCGCCGCCGCGATGTCACTGTTTTATGGCATGGCGGCGGCCATATTCGTGCTGGCTGGTCGGTTGGCCTACATGCAGTGGTATCGACGGCCCGGCGTCTACGCGCTCGATGCTCCCGCAATGCCGGTGAAGAAAACATGACCCAGCCCGGCTCGGAGCAAACTGCCAGCCCGGAATGGCAGGCATTCATCTCCAAACCCGCGTCCTATGTGGATGCGGCTTGGCTCGCGGAGTGCTTTGACGGCGCGGTCGGCGAGGCTGCCTGCGAGCGCATGCTGCGCTCGCAACGCTTGCAGGAGCGACTGTCGAAGCTTCTGCTCGATCGGCATAGGCTCTCTCCAGTGGTCGAAGAGCCGGCCGATGAGGTGGATCGAGCGATCGCCTTGTCGTCTGGCGAAGAGCTGGAGGAACTTGCACTTCGCTCGGGCGCGATCTACTGGGCTGGGAGTCTGGCCGCTGTCATTGTTGGGCGCGAAGCGGCCGCATTGCAGGCGGCGCTTGGGGCTGATCTGTGCGCTTTCGCCCTCGCCAACCGCGATCTGGCCGGCCCGATTGAGCGATTGGGGCCGCTGGAAGACATTTCCGGTCGCGTCTACGGCGACGGCCTGAGCTGCCTTGGCGCCTGGTGTCAGTTCATGCCGGGCGATACGAGCATGCGGGTGCGTCTCAAGCTGGTGCCGCAAGAGCTCATCCACCAGCCGTCAGCCGAACAATTTGCCGAGGTCGGTCCCGCGATTGTTCGACGAGCGATGAGCTAGACGAGATGATCGAATCGGGCAAAGCGTCGGAAGCTCTGAGGCGTCCCTACGCTCGGATACTGCGGGCCGCCGAGGTGCGCGCTCTCCAGGATGGGCATGCGTTTCTCGATGAAGCAAGGCGTGATGCGCAGCAGTTGCGCGACGCCGCTCGGCGAGCCTATGCGGCCGAATATGCGCAGGGCTATGACGACGGCAAGACGCAAGGCGATGCCGAGGCCACGCGGCTAGTCAGCGAGACGGCGGTCAAGGTGGATCGCTATTTTGGTGGGCTGGAATCCGAAGTCATTGGCCTTGCCGTCGATATCGTCAGGCGAATTCTGGGAGAATTCGACGTCGGCGCGCTTGTCGCCAAAGCCGCAAGACAGGCGGTGACTGAAATCCGCCGCGCCAAGTACCTGAAACTCCGAGTTCATTCCGCGTCCATCGAAAGGGTTCGTGATGAGCTGGACGCAGTCTTGCGCGAGAGTGATCTGGCGATGACGGTTGAGATCGACGCGGATGACGCGCTGGCTCCGGACGCCTGCATCGTTTCGACCGACTTTGCCGTCGTCGACGCGAGCATCGACGCGCAGCTCAAAGCCATAGCTGCCGCGATTGCGCCGAAGACGGAGGTCCGATGACCGCGCCCGCCGCTGATATCGAAAGCCGTCTGGCCTCCATCATTCCGAATTTGCGTTCGGGTCTGCGCGACGATACCGGCCGGCCCAGGAAGGGGCGTGTACGGCGTGTCGCCGGCACCGTCATTCATGCGACTGTGGAGGAGGCCCGTATCGGCGAGATATGCGAACTCGTCGACCCTAGGACCGGAAGGGTGACCAAGGCGGAAGTCGTCGGCCTCATGGACGAAATGGCGATCCTTGTTCCGCTGGGCGATTTGACCGGTCTTTCAAACCTGACTGAGGTCGTGGCGACCGGAAAAGACCAGCAGGTGCCCGTCGGCCCCAGCCTTCTTGGTCGCGTGATCAGCGCGCTTGGCGAGCCATTGGACGGCAAGCCGCTTTCGCCGGACGGCATCACCGGCAGCTATCCGGTCAATGCCTATCCGCCATCTCCGCTGGAGCGCGGCTTGATTTCCCAGCCGATCCAACTCGGAATACGCGCGCTCGATGCGCTGCTCACCTGCGCGCGCGGCCAGCGCGTCGGAATCTTTGGCGAACCGGGCGTGGGAAAGTCGATCCTGCTTTCCGATATCGTCAGCGGCACCGATGCCGATGTCGCGGTGGTCGCCCTTGTTGGAGAGCGCGGACGTGAGGTACGCGAATTCCTCGAACAACAGCTCGGGCCCGAGGGCAGGGCGAGGGCCATTGTCGTTGTTGCGACCTCCGACCGTCCCGCCATTGAGCGTGTCAAGGCTGCCTATGTGGCGACCAGCATTGCCGAATATTTTCGCGACCAGGGCAAACATGTGTTGCTTGCAATGGACAACCTAACCCGGTTTGCCCGTGCGCACCGAGAGATTGGCCTGGCCGCGGGCGAGCCGCCGACGCGTCGCGGCTTTCCGTCTTCGCTGTTTGCGGTCTTGCCCCGTCTGCTCGAGCGGTCAGGCACGGGTCGCGTCGGATCCATCACCAGCCTCTACAGCGTTCTTCTTGAAGGCGACGGTACGCTGGACCCTGTCGCCGAGGAAGTTCAGGCCCTCCTTGATGGCCACGTCTTCTTGTCGAGCGAGCTTGCGCAGCGCAACCATTTCCCGGCCATTGATGTCCTGCGCAGCCGAAGCCGCCTCATGGATGCGGTTGTGGCGCCGGAACATCGGTCCGACGCCGGCCACCTGCGTGAACTGCTTGCCCGCTACGCTGACATCGAGCTTCTCCTGCGCGTCGGTGAATACGAAAAAGGCAGCGATCCCGTGGCGGACGAGGCAGTGGCGAAGATCGATGTCATCAACGCCTTTCTGCGTCAGGCGTCCGCCACTCATGAGAGCCTGGAGAGGACACGCCAACTCATGCGGGAGATCGTCGGTGAAAGATCGTGAGATGATCACTCGATTACGCGAGCTCAGACGCCGCCGTGAGGACCGTGCGAGGGAAGAGGTGATCAAACGGCACGCCGCTTTGGACCGGGCCGCGAGGGAGGGTCGGCAGGCGGCCAGTGCGGTCACGGAGCACCTGCAGCACACGGTCGATGCCGAAGATGCAGCGTTCGGCTCGCTTATTGGGCATCGGATAAAAGCTGCCAGCCTTCACCAGCTACAGGGCCGGTTTGAAATCGCCGCCAGAAAAACCGAGCAATTGCGTGAAAACGAGAAGATGGCCGGCGTCGCCGAGCAGCAACGGCAAGCGGAACTGTCGGCAGCTCGCAATGATCATCGTGAGGCCATGAAAGCTCTGACGAAGCTGGACGGGGTATTGGAGCATCTGATCAACCGCACCGCACGACGTTGCCTGGCGCTTGCCGAGCTTTCCGAGGAAGAAGAGCGCGGTCCAACGCGCCTGCCCACATAGCCCATTTTGTGATCGTGAATATGGATGTGATGCCCCAAGCCTTTGCGTCGGGAAAAACGAGAGCGCAGGTAAAGTCGGCAAAACGCAAGGCCTCACGGTCGAGCGTTGGCGAGCGGCTGGTGCTGAACTCTGTTGCGTCTATCGACGTTGAGGCATTGAACGCCTTCTACCGCCGGCGCGCGCACGCGGAAATCACGATCGCGGGCAGGGCGGTGGCGATTGCCGCCGTCTGGCCGGCGCCGAACCCTGCGGACCAGCGGTGGTACACCATTGCGTTCTCCGTCGGAGACACGATGGGCAAATTGCGCCTGCCGCTTTCCGCGGTCGAAAGAGGCTTCGCCAGGGCAGGCGAACTGGTCGACATGAAGCGGCTGGCCCCCTCCCACGCCGCACTGCTGCTGGAATCCGCGTTTGAAGAGGATCTCGGATGGATTGAGGCCAAGCTGGGCGACAGTATCGCGCTCACCTCGGTCACACAAACAGAAGCAGTTTCGGTTTCGGGCGAGACCCCGTTGGCTTTTGTCCTGACCGACAACCAGGAGACGATTGACTGCGTCTTGAACACGAGTGACGCCAGCCTGGCGGTTCGGATCGGCCGTCTTTTTGACGAGATCGCCAAGGCCAGACCGCCGATCCCGGCCGAATTTCCTTTGCCGATCTGCCTTCGGCGTGGCGCACTCAAAGTAACCCTTGGCGAGCTGAAAAGCCTCCAGGCTGGCGACGTGGTGCTTTTCAGGAATGAGGCGGAAGAACGCAACGCGGCACTCATCATTGCCGAGCACCTTTATGCATCGGTGGCCCTGACTGCCGCCGGGCCGCAATTGCTTGCCGCGCCGACCCCCATCGCCGGATCCAATTGGGAGTGGACCATGAATCAGAACTCGCCGCCGTCAGTTGGCCAGACCTTGGAAGAGTCAACTCTGGACGAGTTGCCGGTTGTACTCGCTTTCGAAATCGGCCGCACGGCAATGCCTCTCGGAGAGGTGAGGCTGCTTGCGCCCGGCGCCATCGTTCCGCTCCCCGATGTAACGGAGGCGATTGTCGACATCATCGCCAACGGTAAACGTGTTGGCAGTGGCGAGATCGTGCGGATTGGGGAAAGCCTGGGCGTGCGAATCGTTCGTATGTTCGATAATGCTTGAGAATTCGCCCAATCTCCTTGGTATTCTGATCGCCGTCGGCTTCGTCGGGTTGCTGCCTCTGGCGGTGGTCACGATGACGGGGTTCTTGAAGATTTCGGTCGTGCTGTTTCTCATCCGCAATGCACTCGGCGTCCAGCAGATGCCACCCAATCTGGTGCTGTACGGCATAGCGCTTGTGCTCACCGTCTATGTCACGACACCGTTGCTGAGCGAGATGTCTGGCCGACTTCAGGAAGGGCAAGTTCAGTTCCAGACGACCGACGACCTCGCCAGGGCAGCGCAACTGGTCAAGGAACCACTGCAGCGACACCTTATGAAATTCACTCAGCCGCAGGAGCGGCAGTTTTTTCTCGATGGAACGAGCCGCCTTTGGCCGGAACAGGCGCGGCAGAACCTGAAGGACGACGATCTCTCGATCCTTGTTCCGGCCTTTGTTGCGTCCGAGCTTACCCGAGCCTTCGAGATCGGTTTCCTGCTTTACCTTCCTTTCCTCATCATCGACATCGTTGTCGCCAATATCCTGATGACGCTCGGCATGATCATGGTCTCGCCGGTCCTTATTTCGATTCCCCTGAAACTGTTCCTTTTCGTCGCCATAGATGGCTGGTCGCGGCTGATGCATGGCCTGATCCTGAGTTACGGCTGACGACATGGCGGGTACGCATGAACAATGACTTCATCCTGGCGAAGGTCCAAAGCGCGCTTTTGACGGTGCTGTTCGCGTCCAGCCCAGCGATCATTGCGGCACTGGCGGTCGGCATCCTCGTCGGCCTTGCCCAGGCGCTGACACAGATTCAGGACCAGTCGCTGCCGCAGACGATCAAGCTTGTCGTGATCCTGCTAGTCATCATCGTCTTAGGTCCTGTGCTTGGCCAGCAGATCGCGCAGCAGGCATCGACGGCTCTGGACGAATTCCCCGTCGTCACACGTTGAGGCACGCGGGTGCCGGTCGAACCACTCTTCGCGTCTGTCAAAGACCTTCAGGTCTATCTCCTGGCAGGCGCTTTCGCGCTCGCACGCGTGGGTGGTTTCATGCTTCTGATGCCGCTGTTTTCGCGTGTGCCGCTATCAGGGCTTCTGCGCAATGGCGTGGCATTGGCGCTGGCAGTTCCAATCTTTCCAATGGTCGTGAGCAAGCTGACGAACAGCGACATCACGACCACGATGATTGCAGCCTACATTCTCAAGGAGGTTGTGGTCGGCGTAACGCTCGGGCTGTGTATGGGGATACCGTTCTGGGCAGCAGAGGCTGCCGGTGACGTCCTCGACCTGCAGCGGGGCTCTACGATGGGGACGCTGATCGACCCTATGATGACGCACGAGACGAGTGCTACCGGCACCTTGCTCGCGGTCATCATGGTCACAATCTACCTGGCTGCCGGCGGCCTGCAGCTTTCCCTGACCAGTCTCTACGAGAGCTACGGCCTGTGGCCGATCGACAGTCTTCTGCCTGTATTCAGCAAGGATGCTGCAGGAATATTCCTGCGTCTGCTGAATCGCATCATGGCGATGGCGCTGACCCTCGTTTTCCCGCTCATCATCAGCATGCTCCTGTCCGACATTGTGCTGGCTTTCCTGGCGCGGGCCTCTCCGCACCTGAATGTTTTTGCACTGTCGCTGATCGTGAAGACGCTGGTGTTCAGTCTCGTCTTTGTACTCTACGCGGCTTTCCTGCTCTTCTACATGAACCGCGATCTTGGTTTCCTGCATGAGGCAAGCCGACAGATAGAAGCGATCGGCTGCCGCGAGTGTCAATGAGAATAAATATGAGCAAAAGCTAATAAAAAGCGCCATCCTTCGCCGGCCAATAAATACGATTTATCAATGAGGAAAGATTCTGATGATTTGACAAGCGGCAGACCCGCCGATGATCTTACGCGCTCTCGACGTGTCGTTGAAACGCGCATTCCGTTGGAAGCCATGGCTCGCCCGATCACTTTACCGATCTACGAGGATTTGCGAATGGTCGATGCGGGCAGATTGCGCAGACTCGTCAGGATGGGTGCCTATGAAGGGCATACAGGAGGGCTTGCGCGCGGCAAGCTCCAGGCCAACGTCGTGATTGTGTCGCGCAGCTTTGCCGCCGATTTCTATCAGTTTTGTGTCCGCAATCCGAAACCCTGCCCTTTGGTCGGTGTGAGCCGTGCGGGCAGCCCATTTCTGCCTGCGCTGGGCGATATCGATATCCGGACCGATGCACCACAGTACACCATCTATCACTTCGGCGAGATGATCCGCCAGACCACAGACATCATCGACCTGTGGCGAGATGACTTTGCGGCCTTCGCGCTCGGCAGTTCGCTCACCGTCGAGGCCGCACTTGTCGAACGAGGCGTGAAACTCCGGCGTATCGGCCATGGAAAAACCGCCCCCAAGTTCCGCACCAAGATCGAGACGTCCCAAGTCGGACCGTTCGGTGGCGAAATGGTCGTCTCCATGCGTCCGATACGGCATAGCGAAGTCGACAAGGTTCGCGTGCTCACCGCGCGCTTTCCGCATGCGCACGGGTCTCCCATCCATGTCGGAGAGCCCACGACGGTCGGCATCCGAAATTTGATGGCTCCCGACTGGGGTGATGCCGTCGAAGTCTTGGACGGGGAGATCCCTGTATTCTGGGCGAGCAGCCTGACCGCCCAAGACGCTCTTGCTCGTGCCGAACTCGCGATCTCCATCACAGTCTCGCCGGGCCATATGCTGATCACCGACGTGGATGCACGAGCGCTGTCTTGGCCTAATTTAGAACTTGGCGCGAGCTTGCAATGATCGTGCTCAAGTCGGAGCTTGCGTGATCCAACGGCTCCGAATCACTTCGACTGCAGGGCGGACGCGAGGATAGGCACCCTTTGCCGCCGTTCGGTTTTCTGAGAGCATGACTCGGGTACGCGCAATCCGGGAGCCGATATTCCATGCCGACAAGAACCGATGCCAGTGAAGCGCGCCGATGGTTTGCCGAAGACCTGCGTGTCGCGTCACCGGTCTTGCACAACCCTGCGGTCATCGAGGCCTTCGCAAAGGTTCCGCGCGAACAGTATCTTGGCGACGGGCCATGGCGTATCCATTCGAGATTGCAAATCGGGGCGGTCCATACCAGCCCTTCAGCCGCACTTCATGAGATTTACCACGACGTTCTGGTCTTGCTTGACGAAAAACGCGGACTGAACAGCGGCTTGCCGTCGCTTTGGGCATTGGTTTTCGACCATCTGAACATCACTCCCGGCCAGACCGTCCTTCAGGTGGGCGCCGGTGTCGGCTATTTCACCGCCATCCTCGCTGAACTGACGGGTTCTCAAGGACGCGTGATTGCCTATGAGATCGACGAAGAACTAGCCCGGCGCGCGCAAGGCAATCTCGCTCATTATGCGCACGTCGAAGTGACGTCCGGTGATGCAACGCAGGCGGTTGATCTGCCAGACCTCGATGTGATTGTCGCCTTTGCCGGAGTGACGCACGTGCCGGAACGGTGGCTTTCAAATTTGTCCGACGCTGGCCGGATGGCATTGCCGTTCACGGGTGAAGACCGACGAGGTTTCATGATGCTTCTGCAAAGGGCTGGCGATACGTTTCCCGTACGATCACTTGTGCCATGCGGGTTTTACCCCTGCAGCGGAGCCAGGCGCAGTGACGAAGAAAAGGCCTTGATGGTCGCCCTCAAGGCTGCGCGAGGCAAGGTCACCCGTCTCGCGCAATATCACCGAGGGCGACCAAAAAATGGCATCGAGAACGCTTGGTTGGTGACCGACACATACTGGATTTCGAAAGCCTAGAGATCGATGTCGATCTTGCGTGTCACCGTCGTAGCGTGCGGCACGGCGTTCCACGAGCGATTTATGCCGTCGGGAGCAGTCCGAAACATCATTGCGTCCGAAATTTCCCCGATCCGCGCGCGCGGATCGCGGCCGCGGTCCTGGCCGGCTGCAGCGCAGGCTTTCTCTTGGCTTCGAGAATGCTTGGCTGATGACCGACACATGCTGGATTCGAAAGCCTGGCGATCGATATCAATCTCGCGTGTCACCGTCGTAGGGTGTGGCACGCATTGAAGGGCGTTGCACGAAGGATCTATACCGTCAGTCGTGGCCTCCCCTGCAAGAAGTCGGGCAATCTCCGGAATTCCAGCCAGCTTAGACAACAGGCGAGCGCGATGTGGCCGACATTCAGCGGCGCGTCGAATTCGACCTCGCGTTCCACAAAGTTATAGAATTTCGATGAGCTTCATCGTCATGCCTGCGCCCAAGGCAGGGTAACGCAGATGTTCAGGGCGGCGCTCGTTTTCCCAGCGGATGGAAATGCCTGCGTCGTACATGCCGCCGGCGAGCGCCTGGAGGCGCAAGGCGGACCATTTTGCTCGCCCTCTTTCGGGGATGAGCCGACGACTGCTTTCGAGATCGTCGAGATAGCCGCAGATTACGCTCGAATCGAAGATCGTATAACCGTCATTGAGAACGAGAACGGGCACTTTGCCAAGCGGATTGATCGCAAACACATCCTCGTTGCGATTGATGGGGCTCGTCCTCCTCCAGAGCGTGACCTCCAGTATCTTGGAGGCTCTGGAGTGACCAGACAGAGCCGTTTTGAGCAGGGCAGCCTTTCGGGGTTTCAGACAACCCCCAGAGTAAATGAACGAAAGTTCCGTTCGTTCGAATGATGATAAGTAAGGAAATAGGAGACAGGCTTTACGCCTTATTCGGTGCCTTGGCGTTGCCGAGGGTGCTTCACTAGCATTGATCCAGCGCCGCGCGCATAAGTGGAGAATACAATAGCGGTGAGGCCGCGGTCGGTGAGGTTCAGTGATGAATCATCTGCAGATACGCGGCAGGGGGTGTAGCGCCATGCTATCCCTCGTTCCGTTATGCCTCGTTCTGCTGTTGGCATCTCCGGCAAATAGTCAGTTGGCGCCCGAAGCGTCAGCTGTTGCCGCAGCTAACGACAGCTCGTCGGTCGTGGTTTCCGAACACACCGAGGTCGGCAAAGAATCCGGCAAGCCACAACCGAGCACGCTCGGATCCTATATATCTAGAGAGCTGGTGCTCAGCGAAACACAGGCACTCAAGGAGGGCGCGCTAACGCCGCTCGGCGAGCATGAAGTGGCTTTACGCCGCGAGTTGGCCGCAGCACGAGCGGAGCTAGACGTTATGCAGCGCGGCGTACGTGATCTAAGCGCCCAAGCACACGTGCTGGCAGACACGGTGGCTGAGCAAGCACAAGCCCTAAAAGAGCAGCAACGAACAGAGGAAGCGCTCGGGCTCGATCTGGAGACGGCGCAGCGCGTTATCGAAAGCTACAGGGCCGAAGCCAGTCTCTGGAACAGCGAGGAGGCTGCCGCGCCTGGAGCACCCCCCTCTAAGGACGCCTCCCAGCTTGCTGCGAAGCGAGCGCTTGATGACGAGCGGCACAAGGTCGAGCTCTTGGAACAAGAACTTGCCACGGCTCGCCAAACGATCGATGCTCTTAAGGCAGGCGCAAATCTGGCAGCCGTCGAGCAGGCCAACGCCATAAGGGAGCGACAGGTGGCCGAGGCCGCTCTAAAGCAGGCTCGAGAAACACTCGAGCTGGGATGCGAACGAGCAGATTCAGCTGTACGTGCCCTCGATATTGTTCGCCAGGAACGCGATGCTTTAAAGCAGAACTCGATAGAATTGAGTGCGGCGCTCGACCAAGAGCGTGAAAGGGCTATCGGTCTAGCCCGCAGCCTCAGTGCCGCGCGTGAGGCAATTGATATTGTCAAGGGTAAGCGTCGCACTGCGGCTGCGGAGCGCGCGCCGAAAGCACGTACCCCCGCGAGTGCACATGCAAGTAGGCTATCGCGTTCGGGCTTCCAACCAGTCCGTACACCGGGCTTGCCGGAAAAACAGAAAGTGAAGGTCCAAAAGTCACCGCAACCTGTTCTGCTGTCAACCATCGCTCTTCCCGCCGCATTGCTCCCAACGCGACCACCGAAAAAGCTCGACCTAGGCCAGTGAAGAATAGTGAGCGAAATGTATGCCGCAGGGGAGTATGATAATGAAAAAATACGTCGCAGCCGCGTTGACGATCGGGATCGCAATCGGGCCTGCCTCGGCTCTTGATGCAGGTGTAGGCGGCAATGTTGGCGGTGCCGGGGTCGGTGCTGGAGTGAGTGCCGGTTCGCAAGGCGTATCTGTGGGGGTGGGCACGAGCGTCGACGGTGTAGGCGGAGCAAGCGTTGGAGCTTCGGTCGGCGCAGATGACGGCTCAGTCGACGCAAGCGTTAGTGCCAGCGGCACCGTAGGTGACACAGGCGGAGGGATTTCGACGGATGTCGGTGTGGGCGACGATCCAGCCGCCGAAAACGAATCGGTTACCGCTCCCGGTAGTCCGGCCGCAGCCACCACAGCCACTGCCTCTCCCAAGCCCGCCAGGCAATCGATCGTCCTGCCACCCGTCCTCCTGCCCTCTAAACCTGGTGACGGTGGGTCCGAGCGGGTCACCAAGGGCTATCCCGCTGAGTTTCTGGCACCGCTGAAAGCGAAAACCGGTACGCCAGCCGCAGTGGTGCGCGCCTGCCGCGCGGCGATCGTGTCCGCTGCGACGCCGCTTGGCGCCGTCCGTGTCCACGCGGTAAGCGCAGGTGCCTTGCGTCAACGTCGAGGCGCACTCACGGCGCCGATCGAGGTGCGAATAGACTACGCTAGACAAGGTGGCATCGAAGTCCGGCAGGCGCAAGTCAGTTGTCGCCTCGATGCGTCGGGCAGGGTCACTGCAATAATATAGCAGCCAAGCCTGTAAGAGGGACACACGGCGCTTAGCCGAGGTCGCTCGTGTTGGCTCGGTGATCAACCAGCGCCCGCGAGTGTGAGTTTCCTAGCCTCGACCTGTGGCCGCGCGCGCGTGCGTACTGGTCGCAAGACCTATCAAGAAGCGGACTCGCTGATATCGGAACAATCCTGACGAAGCATCGGCAGCCTTTGTCCCTAGACGGTGCGCCTGCCGTGCCCAAGCCCTCTTGGCGCACCGCCCAGGTGATCGTCATGACCAATGACAACCATGCTGTCCCCCAGTCGTCGGGTTGGGCAGGAACGGCTTGCGAACGCCGCGACATCGTCCATCTCGAGCGTCCCTTCATGGCATGCCTTGCAGGGAGTCACTTCCCCGCCCTTCGGTCGCCACTTGCCATCGAACAGACCCTTGGCGGCACGTGGTCGATGTCGACGCCGCGAGCCGATCCGGCACAATAGATGCAGAACGGCTGCTGGCTGCGTAACTTCTGGCTCAGGCTCACGATGTTGGGTTCCAACTTCTCTGACGGGGATTGTTAGGGCCTCGCCAGTGGGAAACGAAGGGCGCGCGGGGGGCCTCGCGCGAGCCAGTTATCCGATCACCCGCCCAGATTTTTGTATCAAACATTCTGGCCCCCTTAAGGAACAAATCCGCTCGAGGTGCAGTTCGGTCCTTTTAAGATGTAGGCCCGAATGTGGTTGAAATCGATAAAGCCAAACAGAAGGTTATTGCCGAAATTGTGCGGCGGTGGATCACCTCAGAGGTAATCCGCAATTACCTTCGCAACCTGCTAAATCTGCGTGTAGAACGGGAACTGCGGGCTGAGCAAAGGTATTTGCTGGAGGAACTTGATAAGGTCGACAAAGAGTGACCGCATGACCCTCCACTGGTTCAACCCTCCGGTCCCCGTCAAGACCGAGCGTCCCGGGATCATCCACAACGTCAACAACGCCGAGGCAGCCGGCGAGGAGCTGATGAAGTGGACCAAGCGTGGCCCCTGCTGGGACCTCGCGGTGCGCGTTTGCATGGCCGTGATTTTCGACGAGATGGAGTCTGAGGAGGCCCGCAAGGCATTCCTGGCTGCTGCAAAAGAGGAGGGGACATTGCTCCCCCCAATGTGACAACTAGCTAAATTGGATGCGGTATAAGGTTCTAGGTGTCTCTGACCAAAACCGCCTTCGCGAAAGGAGCCCGCCGCCCGTGAGAAAGGCGACGGACCCTGCCACAGCGGCTGCACATCCGAGAAGGACCACTGCAACCTCTAAACCCGCGAGGGCCTACATCGTTCCCTTAGCTGCGGCTAAAGCGGGGTTGGTCAGCGGGCTCTTGCCGCTCTAAGTTCCCCTTATGGGTCCCCTCTGGTTCGCTCCCCCGGTCTACGTGAAGACGAAACGTCCGGGCATTCGCAATGGGGTCAGCCATGTCGAGGGAGCCGCCGAGGAACTCATGGCGTGGGACACAAAGGGCCCGAAGTGGACCAAGGCTGTCCAATCCTGCGTCGATGCATTCGAGGGCAAATCCTCCCCCCAAGAGGTCCGTGAAGCCTTCGAGGCGGCTGCCAAGGAGGCCAACGTGTATCTCTCCCCTGAGTAGGAGGTATCATGGCAACCCATTGGTTCGTCCCTCCGCTGTTCGTGAAGACTGAAACCGGTGTCAGGCATGGCTGCAACAATGCGAGGGCAGCCCTTGAGCAGCTCAAAACGTGGACCCGGAGAGGACCCTGCTGGCATAAGGCGGTGACGCTGTGCCTGTCAGATCTGGAGGGCGATTCGATTGACCCTCAGGTGGTGCGAAAGGCCTTTGAGGCTGCCGCCAAGGAAGCCAAGATGTATCTCTCCCGGTAGGAGGTGTTGTGGCAAGCCATTGGTTCTCCCCTCCGGTGTACGTCAAGACTGACCGACCTGGGGTCACCTGCCGGTGCAACAATGTCGAGGGTGCCGCCGAGGAACTCCTGAAGTGGACCAAGATGGGGCCCAAGTGGCGGAAGGCTGTGCAACTATGCATCGAAGCCGGCGAGGATCGGGCGACCCCCGAGGAGGCTCGTAAGGCCTTCGGGGCTGGTGCTAAGGAGGAGGAGGGGATGTTCGTGCGAAACGTTGAATGTCGCGAACTGGCGCAAATTAGTTCCCACCTGAGCGTAGAAGAAGATCCATGTACGACGGGTACATCCCATGACATTGTATGGTAGCAACGCTGATCGCGTCTGTGCCGACCGGCGGCGGACGGTTGCAGCACGTTTCGTATGCTGATTGTCGCGATGGCGAGCGGCATGAATTTCGGAAGGGATATGAGAGCCAACACTTCAGGATCTCCCGGCGATGAGGCGCACTCTACCCGCAGCAGAATCAAAGAGGTCGCGGCCGAGTTCTATGTCCTGCGCGGCCACGATGGTTTCAGCTTCGGCGATATAGCGACGGCAATCGGCACGACGCGCGCCAACATCCATCATCACTTCGGCAACAAGCGTCAGCTGATGGAGGAATTGATCGCGGACTTCGCCGCCAACGCCGAGGCCCGCATCAAGCGCTTCTGGACGACCCCCGATATCCGGTTCTTCGACCGTCTCGATATGCAGCTCGAGGATCTGCGCCGCTTCTACGAACGTTTCAACGCTGAGAAGGGAGCCCGCAATATGTGGAGCCCGCTTTCGCGCCTTCGCCACGACCTCCCGGTTCTCGGCGAACCAGCGGAACGTGCCCTGGAGCGCGTCAACCGGGTCTATGATCAGAGCCTGCGTCATGCGGTGGACCAGGCGGTGAAGGACGGAGAGCTTTCCTCCGACACACTCAGCGACGAGCTCGTGCACATGCTGCGCATTACCCTTCTGTCCTGTCCACCGATGACGCAGGACACCGGAAGCTTCGACGAGGTCGCCAGGACTTTCGCAGCGCTCGCCGCGATCATCCGCGCCGCTTGGCAGCATGCGGGGAAGGGCTCGGGTCGAGGCTAGACATCCGGTGGATCAAAGCGAGGGTGAGTTGACAGCCTTTGGCTTTCAAGTTACTTACTTACAGGTAAGTCAGCCCAGCCCATGATGGCGACGAGGCGCGTATTAGGGAGGGTCACGTGCTGCGCGATGATGCATTCACCCGTTTCGAGGTCAGCCCCTTCACTGGAGCGCTCGGTGCAGAAATTCGTGGGATCGATCTGGCGAGCGCGAGCGAGGATGCCTTCCAGGACGTTCGCCGCGCGCTCTACAAATATCATGCGCTCGCCGTGCGCGATCAGGAGCTTGACGCCGCCGGCGTCCACAAGGTCGCCCGCCGGTTCGGACCATTTAGCGGCAATCCGGTGCACACGCCGATCGACGGCTTCGACGATATCGTGCGCTTCGTGCGCGAGCCGGACGACACGGGCAAGGTGATCGGCGAGGACTGGCACATGGACCTCGCCTGGCTACCAAAGCCGCCAGGCATTACGATCCTCTACGGTGAAGAGGTGCCGCCGGTCGGCGGCGACACATGCTTCTCAAGTCTCGAGAAGGCATATGACTCGCTTTCGCCGCGGCTGGTCGAGATCCTGCAAGGGCTGACGGGCGTTCATAGCGGCCGCGGGGTCTTCGCCATCAACGCGGCCCACAGCCGGCTCGGCGTCAAGGCCGATGTCGAGGCGATCGAGAATGCCGTCGTCGAGCATCCTGTGATCTGTCGCCACCCCGAGACTGGCCGGCGCTATGTCTTCGTCAGCAGCGTGATGACCAATTTCAAGGGGATGACGGAAGAAGAAAGCAAGCCGATGATCGACTTCCTGATGGCGCGGGCTGTCCGGCCCGAGTTCAACTGCAGGCTGCGTTGGGAACCGAAGACGCTCGGTATGTGGAACAATCCCCATGTCCTGCACACCGCCATCAACGATTATCCCGGATATCGCCGGGTGATGTACCGAACGACGGTGGAGGGCACCGTTCCACTTGCCGCCAGGGACGGCTGACGCGCAACCGCTCAGGGAGGAGCAATGGCATTTGGTTCCGAGGCGTCCGTCGGCCATAGGGGGGAAGGGGCGGCGGAAGCGGCTGGCGAGACCAAGAGGCGGCGCTTCGCGTTTTCGCCTGCCTACCTCTATGCGACGCCCGTGCACCTCCTGGTGCTTGGGATCATCGTGCTCCCCGCGATCTTCGTCCTGTGGCTGAGTTTCGAAGCCTCGTCATTCGGCCAATCGGCAACCTTCGTTGGGTTCGATAACTATATCCGCGTCCTCACCGATCCCTATTTTTGGGGTTCGGTCTGGAACACGGTCCTCGTCGTCGCCGTTGCGGTTCATATCGAACTGCTGCTCGGCCTTGGCCTGGCCCTGCTTTTCGCCTCCGGGCTTCCCCTCCAGCGCGTCATGCTCGTCGTGGTGCTCGCTCCCTACGCCATCAGCGAGGTGACGGCGGTCGCAATGTGGCGCTTCCTGTTCGATCCAGACGTCGGCCCGATCACGCTGATGCTGCGATACACCGGTCTGCCGACGCTCGACTGGACGTTCATCCCTTCTCACGGCCTCATCCTCGTCGGCCTGCTCACGATCTGGCTGCACCTGCCATTCACATTCATCATCCTCTATGCGGCACGGCTCGCGGTTCCGAAGGAGCTCTACGAGGCTGGGCGCACCGACGGAGCCAATGCGTTCCAGCTCTTCCGCAACATCACGCTGCCGCTTCTGGCGCCAGCGATGCTGATCGCGCTGCTCTTCCGCTACATCTTCGCCTTCCGCCTCTTTTCCGAGGTCTGGCTCCTGACCCAGGGCGGCCCGGCACGCACGACCGAGGTCGTTTCCGTTTATCTTTATCAGGAAGGCTTCCGCTACAACTCGTTCGGCACGGCGGCCGCGACGGCATGGATGATGGTCGTCATCTCGCTGCTGCTTGCGACTGGCTATGTGTGGCGGCTGCGCAAGGAATCCATGGCCAATGCGTTCTAGACGTCTCGCCATCGGTGCCGGAAAGACGCTCGCTGTTGCGGCAATCGTCGTCTGGTCAGTGTTTCCGATCGGCTTCATCGTGCTCTCGTCGTTCAAACCCGGTCGCGAGATTTTCGCGGTTCCACCGGAGCTCTTCTTCGAACCGACCTTCGAGCACTACGCCTCGCTGTGGCACCGCTGGCCGGCGTTTTTCGACGGGCTCGTCAACAGCCTGGTCATCACCACCGGGGCGACGGCGCTTGCCGTCATGGCAAGTCTGCTCGCCGGTTTTGCCTACTCGCGCTATCGAGGCGTCCGTTTCCTGGAGGGATCGGTGATGTTTCTGATCGGATCGCGGCTGATCCCGCCGATCGTCGTGACGCTGCCACTGTTCCCGGTCGTCAATCGGCTCGGGCTCAACGACACCCATCTGGTGCTGATCCTGCTCTACGCGACCTTCTTCGTCTCGCTCGGCACGCTCCTGATGCGCACGTTCATTGACCAGGTACCGCGCGAACTCGACGAGGCGGCCGTCCTCGATGGCGCGCGGCCGCTGACGATCCTTGTGAAGATCATCTTGCCGCTCGTAGCGCCCGGCATGCTCGCCGTCGCCGTCTTCGTCGTCGTCTTCGCGTGGAACGAGTTTCTGTTCGCCTATATCTTCACCGCCAACCACGCCAAGACCGCGCCTCTGGTCCTTTCGGAGATGATCAGTTCGATCGATGGCGTCGACTGGGGCGTGCTCTTTGCTGCCTCTACCGTCCAATTGCTGCCGGTTCTCGTCTTCGTGGTCCTGATGAACCGGTTTCTCGTCGCCGGATTGACCGCCGGCGCGACCAAGGGGTGACGACGTCACCGAGAAAGGGAGGAAGACAATGCCTTTGCACATGACACGCAGAGCCCTGCTGACGACGGCGATGGCCGCCGGCGCGACGGGTGCCTTGGGTCGGTTGGCCCATGCCCAGGTAAAGACGCTGAACGTGCTTTGCCATCGCGTCCACCAAGCCAACCTGACGACCGGCGCCGCCGGCAATGTCATCAAGCCCTGGGAGGACAAGAACGATGCCCAGATATCCTGGACCACGCTCGACAGCAATCCGCTCCAGGACCGGCTATTCCGGGAGGCGAGCCTGAGCGAGACCGATTTCAACGTCGGCTATGTCATCGACAACCGCATGACGTCGCAGATCGCCTCGCTGTTCGAGCCGCTAGACGATCTCCGGAAAGCCGAGCCGATCGAGGATTTCGACGATATCGCCGAGGGCCTGCGCCAGTCGATGACCGTCGGCGGCAAGCTCGTCGGCGTTCCGGTGCGCCATGCTACGCAGGGGCTTTTCTACAACGAGGAGCTGCTTCAGGAGGCCGGCATTTCGGCGCCACCGAACACGCTGGAGGAGCTGGTCGAGCAGGCGAAGAAGCTGACCTTCACCTCCAGGTCCGGCACGCCCGTCGTCGGCATGATCCTTGCGAGTGACCTCGCCGTCTTCCCGGTCATGTTCGCCCGCGCCTTCGGCGGCGATTTCATCGACAAGCAGTTCAAGGTGGTCCCCGATCCGGAGGCGATGGAAAAAGGCCTGTCCGTGCTCGCCGACCTCTTCAAGGCCGGCGCGCTGCCCCGCAGCTATGCCACAACGCGCAACGACGACATGGTGACGTGGATGCAGCAGGGGCGCGCTGCCTTCGCGGTGCTGCCTTTCGCCCGCTACGCACAGCTCAACAACAAGGAACAGTCGACCGCACCGGGAAAGATCAAGGCGATCGAGTTCCCCAGCTCCAAAACCCTCGGCAGCGGTCACGAAATGCATCCGGTCGTCGAATCCTGGGCGATGGCCATTCCCGCCAATTCGACGGACAAGAAGCTCTCCTGGAGCTACATCCGCTTCGTAGCGAGCAAGGCCGCCACACTCGACATGGCGCGCAACGGCAATGGCCCCGTCCGCACCTCGACCTATGCCGAGCCGTCGTTCGCCGGGTCGCTGCCGCAGGCGAAGGTTGAGGCTGCCGCGCTCGCCAAAGCGCGACCGGCCTTCCCGGCTTTTCCGGAAGCCGCTCGCGCTCAGTCGACGTTTCTCGAGGAGGTTCAGCTCGCTGTCCTCGGTCGCAAGAGCCCGAAGGAAGCGGTCGCCGCCATTGTCGATCGCGTCAAGCCGCTGATGCCAGCGTAATCGTACGGGCCACGTCGCCAAGTCGCCTGGTACTTGCCAGGCGACCAACCGGCGAGGATCAGCACGGTCGTAAAGTGGTCGTCGGGTGAGGCGATGTTCCATGGACCTGAATTCGATCGCGCGAGCTCAGGACTGCCTGGCAGTGCGCTGGCGCAGATAGCAGGTTCATCGCACCCGCCGCCGATATCCACTACGCGGCATAGGCAATGGCCGCTGACCGTCGGCGATTCCCGATGATCGAGGTGGATGCCATGATGCCGCTTGTCGGCACGCATGGCGCACTGACTCTGTAGATGCTTTCGAGCGGCGCCGGGACGCTTATCGCTGTTACTCGATGTAGTGCACGGGCGCCGCCCCTCCGGGGGGACGTAATCAACCCTCGGACTTGCCAGCCTGTTTGCCTGGAAGCTTGCGATGGTAGCACGCGGGCATGCCGATCCATCGTTGCTGGATAGCTATGACATGGAGCGCAGGCCGGTCATCGAGGCTACGTTGGCGCAAGCGCTCGCCCGCCTACAGAAATGGTTCGACGATCCATCGAAGCGGTTGCCTCCTCCTGTTGCGATCGTCGAGGATTACGACGTGGTATTTGGCCAGCGCTACACTGCAGGCATCGTGGCTCGGGAATCCACACCGGACGATCACCCGTTCCAAAAATCCGCCAAGCTGTCGGGTCGCCCTGGCACGCGTTTACCGCATTTCGCGGTCGGGCGCGCCGGCCAGCGGATTTCGAGTCTCGATTTGTGCGATCGCGATCTTCTTCTCCTCTGCGCCGACGAAGCATGGTGTCAGGCTGCTGACGCCGTAAGCCAACGCCTCCGTATGCCGCTGACCTGCCACGCCTTGGGTGCCAATGGGGATCTGATTGACTTGGACCATCGGTGGCCTTCCGCGCTCGGGGTTGAAAGCGGCGGTCTTGGTCAGGCCGGACGGCTTTATCGCGTGGCGGTCACCGCACGGTGTGCCTGATCCCGTACAGGTGCTGATCGAAACACTTGACGGGTTTGGTTTCCGTACGCAGGCACACGAACACCATCAGTGAGCGCGCGGATGCCTCCTGCGTTCCGATGCCAAGGGCGCAGACGGCCAGCGCACGAAGCCCGGCCGCTACGACTCCCTTGCCGATCCCATCGCCTGGAATGGCTGCGATCCTATAGCTTCGCATTGCTCCGGTCCTCCCCTTGTGGCGCTAAACTCGCATGGACCATCGTGCTGGCCTTTGGCAGTGGGGCCGAATGCCGCCATTACGGCAAATGGTCAATCAAACCGTTCAGCAGGAGCAGCAGCACCCCGGCGGCCACAGCCGCAGCCGCGTCGTCCAGCATGATGCCGGCCCCACCCCTTACCTTGTCATGTGCGATACGGATGGGCCAAGGCTTGACGACGTCGAAAAACCGGAAAGCAAGGAAGCCTGCTGCCCACCAGAGCGGATCGAGGGGCAGCATGGAAAGTGTCGCGGCGGCGCCGAAGGTCTCATCGATGACGACGATCTGCGGATCCTCCGTCCCGGTACGGGAGATAACATGCGATGACGCCCATACGCCAACGGCGAACAGGGCCGCATAGGCAAGCACGGTCAGCCAAGGCGATGCAGGTATCAGAGCTGCGGCAACAGCCACTCCAACCATTGCGCCGACCGTGCCCGGCCATATTGGAGATAATCCCGCGCCAAGAGAGGTCGCGAGCAGGTAGGCAAACTTGGGTGAAAATTTATGCATCGAGTTTCGGCCGGCTTCCGACGGATGGCAAGCAATCATAGTCACATCGTTCGGGTGCGGCCGCCAGACCGCCGGCCGATTTGCTCCGTCAGCTTGGCGAGCGCCTTATTCCGCCGGCCGCATTCGCCAAAAAGAAATCGCTGTTGCGGCGAGTTGAGAATGTTGCTGAGCCCGGTCTCGGCCCGCTTTGACCAATTGGAACGGTAGCGACGGTGGAACAAACCCGCAAATTGCTGGTAAAGCTCGGTGAAACGACATCATCAGAGGAGCCGCCATGATCGCCGGTCTCATGAAAAGTCGCATCGACCCGCTATGGGAGCAGGCCGCCTCTCCGCTGATCGGGATCGGCATGACGCCGAACCAGGTTACGGCTAGCGGGCTCGTGCTCGTCGCTTTGTCGTCGGCCGCCTATGTCTATCACCATTCAAGTCTTGCCTTTGGCCTTTGCCTGGCGTTTGCCTTCACCTTCGATGCGCTGGACGGTGCGGTAGCCCGCCGGACAAATATGAGCACCAAGGCCGGTGGCTATTTCGATGCCGTCGTCGACCGTTATCAGGAATTGGCCGTCTTTGCGGCAATCGGCTGGGTCGCCGATCTGTGGGCGATCGCAATGTTCGCGTTCGCCGGCGGGATACTCACAAGTTACGCCAAGGCACGGACGGCGCTGGAAATTCCCGTAGAAAACCATGGTTGGCCGGATTTCTTCGAGCGGATGGAACGTCTGGTGTTCATTTGCGTGCTGCTCGCCGCGGACGGAGTCGCGACCGCCATGGGCGCGGCTTCGCCCTGGATTCTGGCGGGTGGGTTCGCGCTGTATGCAGTGCTGGCCAACGCCACAGCGCTACAACGGATCAGTCGTGCATTTGCGATGCTTAAACCAGCCGACGGCAACCAGCCGTGAGACCGCAAGAACGTTTGCATTCAGCCTCATGTGAGGCTGTATACTGCTTCATATGAATGGGAAGCAGAGATGTTAGCATTTGGAAATATAGCCGACGTGCTGGGGCTGTCGCCCAAGGAAACGGCTGCACGGTCGCCATTCGGGCTGATGGCTCGAATTGAAGGCGGATTGCCCATCGGCGCGCTCGAACGCGTCTCACAATTGCTGGCACCGGCCGATGCCCAATTCAAATACCGCCTCGTTCCAAAGGCAACCTATGAACGTCGCAAGAGGGGCGCTCTTCGACTGTCTTCGGAGGAGGGCATGCGGGTGGCACGGGTGGCTCGTGCATGGGACTTGGCCCTCGACGTCTGGAAGATCGAAGATGAGGCTCGTGACTTTCTATTTCGACCTCATCCCATGCTGGAAGACCGACGCCCGATCGAAATGGTCATCCGAAACGAGATCGGCGCCGAGCTGGTGATCGATATCCTTGCAGGCCTGAAATACGGCACTGCCGCTTGACGGCGCAGATACTCGATCGGACGCTGCCGTGCTTCAGGATCGGCGATCCTGCCGGCATCTATCCGATCTTTGACGCGACGGGCTCGACGATCGCGCCCGGCCGCTGGAACACGCCTGGCAGCCCAGTGATTTACACCAGCGAGCACTATTCGACAGCGTTGCTGGAAAAGCTGGTGCACGGCAGCGGCAGACTGCCGCCCAACCAGCACTACGTCCAGATCATGGTTCCGCGCGGGCTAAGCTACGAGATATTTTCGCAGCCGTCGCTGCCGGGGTGGGATATGATGCCGGCAAAGGTGAGCAAGGAATTCGGCGAGACGTGGTATGTCGAGCGCCGCAGCGCGGTCTTGATCGTGCCAAGCGTCGTGGCTCGCCTCGACAACAACGTGTTGATCAATCCGACCCATCCGGAGTTTGCCTTGATCACAGCCAGCCTGCATCAACCCGTATATTGGGACAGTCGCCTGTTCGGCTCCTGAGCAGGTCAGGAGGGGCAGGTTCCTGCCTGCGGCGTCGATTGTTCAAACTCGTCAGCGCCAGCCCAAGCCTGGGGCGACATGGGTCAGAATCGCCTCGATGACATGGGCGTTGTAGTCGACCCCGAGCTGGTTGGGGACGGTAAGCAGCAGCGTATCGGCCTCCGCGATGGCTTCGTCGCCCTTTAGCTGCTCGATGAGGATGTCCGGCTCGGCGGCATAGGAGCGGCCGAAGACGGCGCGCCTGTCTGCCTCGATGTAACCGAACTGATCTCCGCTCTCATTGCCGCCGAAATAGGCGCGGTCGCGATCGTCGACCAAGGCAAAAATGCTCCGGCTGACCGACACCCGCGGCTCGCGCGTGTGTCCGGCCGTCTTCCAGGCCTCACGAAAAGCCCGGATCTGTTCGGCCTGCTGGATGTGAAACGGCTTTCCGCCTTCATCGAATTTGAGCGTGGAGCTTTGCAGGTTCATCCCCAGCTTCGCCGCCCATTCCGCCGTGGCGTTGGTGGCGGCGCCCCACCAGATGCGGTCGCGCAGGCCCTCCGAGTGTGGTTCAACGCGAAGCAGGCCGGGCGGGTTGGGAAACATCGGCCGCGGATTGGGCTGCGCAAAGCCTTTGCCCAGCAACACTTCGAGCAGCACTCCGGTGTGTCTGCGGGCCATGTCGGCATCGCTCTCGCCCTCTTGCGGGGCGTAGCCGAAGTAGCGCCATCCCTCGATCACCTGCTCCGGCGAGCCGCGGCTGATGCCCAGCTGCAGACGCCCTCCGGCGATTAGGTCGGCGGCGCCGGCGTCCTCGGCCATGTAGAGCGGGTTCTCATAGCGCATGTCGATCACCGCCGTGCCGATCTCGATTCGGCTGGTCTTCGCCCCAACCGCTGCCAGCAGCGGGAAGGGCGAGGCGAGCTGGCGCGCGAAGTGATGCACGCGGAAATACGCGCCGTCCGCACCCAGCTCCTCGGCCGCGACGGCCAGCTCGATGAACTGCAAAAGCGCGTCGGATGCCGTCCGCGTCTGCGATTGCAGCGAGGGCGTCCAATGCCCGAACGAGAGGAAACCAATCTTCTTCATGAGAACCAGCCTAAAGGGGAGCCAGGTGCAGACTATGCTGCGGCGCGCAGCAAAGCATCGCAAAATCGGTGCCGATGACCGCCTGCCTTGACGCGCAAAGCTTGAATCGGCGGTTGTTGATCAACGATGCCGACCGTGCCGAGCTGCCGTCGGACGCGAGTCTAGGAAGGTGCCGCGAACGCGAGCACTATCGCGATGATGATCAACAGCGGTCCCATCCATTTGAAGTGAACCCCAAAGTTAGTCCACCATGCTTGCTGCTGGCCGGGGCGAGCTTGGAACGGGTCTGCGAGAAATCCGAAGCCGACGCCAGCCATCCACAACCCGGCGCAGAACATGATGAACTCGTCGATGTATTCCGCGACCACGCTTCGAAACTTTCGAATTTATGCCGCCGCTACATGCGCCGAATTCGAGCCGATATAGTTACGGATCGTTTCGATGATCCGGTCCTGGTCAGCCTCGCTCAGATAGGGATGCATCGGCAGGCACAGGATGCGCTTCGGCAGCTCTTCCGAAACGGCAAGGCCGGTCGGCGTGCGCGGATAATCGCGATAGGCAATCTGGCTGTGCAGCGGTTTCACATAGTAGATGACCGACGGAATGCCCTTTTCACCGAGATGTGCCTTGAGCCCGTCGCGTTTCGGCGTTTCGATGGCGTATTGCGCCCAGGCCGAGCGGCCGCCGCCCAGATTGCGCGCCGCCTTGACGATATCGCCGAGACCTTCGGCATAGCGATTGGCGACCGCTTGCCGCGCCACCATCTCGTCCTCGAAGATGGCCAGCTTCTCTATCAGGATCGCCGCCTGAAGGGTGTCGAGCCGTGAATTGATGCCGACGCGGACATTGTCGTATTGCGTTTCGCCCTTTCCGTGAAAGGCGAACGAGCGCAGCTGTTCGGCCAGCGCATCGTCATTGGTGAACATCGCACCGCCATCGCCGTAGCAGCCGAGCGGTTTTGCCGGATAGAAGCTGGTTGAGCCGACGCTGCCGAACGAGCCGCACATCTTGCCGTCAGCCGAGCCGCCGGTCGCCTGCGCCGCATCCTCGATGACCATTAGGCCTTCGCGATCGGCGATGGCCATGATCGCCTCGTAATCGGCGGCGAGGCCGAACAGGTCGACGGGAATGATTGCCTTCGGCCTCAGCCGGCCCTCCGCCTTGATCATGGCGATCGCCGCCTCGAGGCTGGCGATGTCGATATTGTAGCTGTCGGCATCGACGTCGACGAACACCGGTTCGGCCTTGGTCAGCGCCACCACTTCGGCCGTGGCGGCGAAGGTGAAGCTCGGCACGAACACCGCGTCGCCCGGGCCGATGCCGGCGGCAAACAGCGGCAGCAGCAGCGCATCGGTGCCGTTGGCGCAAGCGACCACATGCTTGGTGCCGATATAGGCGGCGAGCTTGTTTTCGAATTCGGTGACCTGAGGTCCGAGAATATAGCGGCCTTCGTCGACGACGCGGTCGATTGCCGCTTTCAGCCTGTCGCGGATGCGTTCGCGCTGCGCGCCAAGATCGATGAACTGCATGTCGGCCTCAAACGGTTTTAGCCAGATAACCGGCCGCTGGTAGCAGACTTGGCACGGCCGAGAAAGCCGCAGGGCAAAACCCTGAATTGCTCAAGTGTCGCAGCCTGTTACCTCTGGTTTCCGATCTGCCCTCTTAAACGCGAGGAAATCCGGGCTTCGGCATGCTTGATGTGGCCTTTGTATCCCGCCCCACTGGCTGGGCGAAACATAAAGTGATCGCCGGCAAGCGGTCCGCGAGGCTGTTGCCAGCCGGTCAAGCGAGTTCATGCCGCCATGGCGGGTTGGCGCCGGCCCGCGATACCGTCACCGCCGCGGCCTTGGCGCCGAGCGTCAGCGCCTTTTGGATGGCGTCTTCCGGCAAACTGGCGATTGCCGTCTTCGAGAGCAGACCCTGTTCGTGCAAGGAGGCAAGAATGCCGGCATTGAATGTGTCGCCGGCGCCGACCGTATCGACCACCTCGACCTTGTCCGGCACGACGGTGACCCGGTGCTGGCTGCTGTAACCGACCGCGCCCTCGCTACCATGGGTGACGACGATCAGCTTCGGACCGCGGTCCAGCCAGTTCCGGACTACGTCCTCATGCGAGCGGGCTTCGCCGAACCAGTTCAGATCCTCGTCCGACAGTTTCACGATGTCGGCCATCGCCATCATGTTGCGGATGCGCCTGAGGTGCTTGGCCTTGTCCGGAATGAAGTTCGGCCGGATGTTGGGGTCGAGCATCATCACGCGGCGCTCATGCTCGCGCCGCATGAACTCCTCATAGGCCGATCCGGCCGGCTCCGAGATCAGGCTGATGGCGCCGAACAGCATGGCCTCGATCTCGCTGCCGAGTTCCGGCAGGTCCTCGATGGTCAGCATGCGTCCGGCGGTGTTCTCGTCATAGAATGTATAGGTCGCCTGGCCGTTGGTGAGCCGCACGAAGGCGAGCGTGGTCGGCCGCGGCGAGGTGTGCGCATAGGTGGAACTGACCTTGCTGGCCCCCAGCGCCTCCCTGAACTGCCCGCCGAACAGATCCGACGACAGGCCGGAGAAGAAGCCGGCCGGCGCGCCGAGCCGGCCGAGCGCAATTGCCGTGTTGAAGACGGCACCGCCGACATAGGGGGCAAAGGCCGGCTCGCCCTCGGTTGTGGTGCGCGGCAGCATGTCGATCAGGGCTTCGCCACAGCAGAGGATCATGAAGTCTTGCTTTCCGGCGGATAGATCACGCCCTTGCGAATGATGATGTTGGCATAAAGCCGCGGCTCGCTCGTCGCGACGATCGCGTGCGCGGCCTTGACCCGTGCATAGAAGTCGGCACCGGCAAGCGCAACCACCTTGCGGCCCGGCGCACGCCTGGCGCAGATCGCTTCCATCTCATGGTGAACCGGATCGGCGAGCAGGGGATCGCCTTTGGCCGAGGCGCGAAACAGCGCGTGCGGCACGGCATCGTCGACCGGCAATACGCTCAATACCGCATCGAGCACGGGGACGAGATGATGACCGTCGGCGCGGATCAGCCGCTGTGCCTGCTGCTCGGCCGGGTAGTTGCCGTCGACCAAGGCGATCTCGTCGCCATGGCCCATGGCGCGCAATATCGCCAGAAGCTCGGGGCCGAGCAGCGCCGGGATGCCGATCAGCATGCTCAGAAGCTCCGGGAAATCGTGGTCGAGCCGATGAGGAAGCGCTCCGACAGCGGCAGGCTGGCGCCACCCAGCGCCCGCGCATGGATGCCGACGGTTCCCTCGCGAACGGCCGGCAGCCTCAGGCCTTCGCCGTCGATCCGGCCGATGGCTTGGATAACGGCATCGACAAGCCGCCTGCGCACGGCAAGCGGCATCCATCCGTCGATCACCGCGGCTTCGAAATCAATGACGGAGGAGGCCGAAACGATGGCATAGGCAAGCGCCTGCGAGGCGCTGGCGATCCAGTCGTCAAGCTCGGCGCCGATCTCGCCCCAGTCCCCCGGTGATGTCCACAGATGCGAGGCCTCGATGCCGCGCGCGTTGAGCGCCTTTTCCAGCATGGCGATCGACGCCACGTCGATCAACTGCGTCGGCTTGCCGTCCGGCCCGGGCACTGGCATTGAGCCCAGCGCGCCGGCATTGCCGGTCGGGCCGCCAAACAGCCGGCCGTTCAGCACGATGCCGCCGCCGGCAAAGGCGCCGATATAGAAGTAGACGAAATCGCGTGCCGCACCCGCCGCCTGGCCGAACACGAGCTCGGCGCCGCAGGCCGAGGTGGCGTCGTTCTGCAGATAGACTGGAAATTCGCATTGCGCCTGGATGTCGGCGCGGATGTCGCGATGGCGCCATTCGTCCATGATTTCACGCGGCGCGCCGGCGGTATCGGCCCAGTTCCACAATTCGAACGGCATGGCGATGCCAAGCCCGGCGATGCGTTTGTCCTGCGCAGGGGTGAGTTCGCTGCGCATCTTCTTCATGCCGCTCGTGACGAATTCCACCGTCTCGCGCGGCGCCGGATAGCGGTATGAATGCTGCAGCATCGAGCGCACATTGCCGAGGAAATCGATCAGCACCAGCTCGGCGCTGCGGCGGCCGATCTTCAGGCCGATGAAATAGGCGCCGTCGGGATTGAGCGCCATGGGTATCGAGGGCTGGCCGATCTTGCCGCGCAACGGCGCCTGGCGGACGAGCAGGTCGTCCTCCTCCAGCTCGCGCATGATGACGGACACTGTCTGCGCCGAAAGGCCCGTCATGCGCGCAATATCGGATTTGGCCAGGCTGCCGTGCTGACGCACCAGCGACAGCACCAGCCGCTCATTGTGGTCCCGCATGCCGCTTTGATTGGTGCCGCGGTGCAGACGGCTTTCGGCCGCATCGGGCGAACCGTGCCTCGTAACGCCGGTCTCCACCCCTGTTCCTCCCGTCGTTTTCCCCTCAATGCTTTTGGTCTAGAGTGGGTGAACAATCCTGCGATGTCAATAATAAATAAGAGTGATTTAATTATTGACAGTGCTGGCGGACTGGTGTCTCTTGAGATCGGCGTCGACACTGGGAGATTTCGTCGGACGCGCTGCAGATGCCGGTTGGCCGGCGTCCTAAATGGTTCCATGGGAGGAAAATCGTGACCACGTCAAAACTGTTGAAATCCACCGTGTTTGCCGCGGCCGGACTGAGCTTGATGGCGTTTGCATCGACGGCATCGGCCGCCGGGGTCGGCGCCTGCTTGATCACCAAGACCGACACCAATCCCTTCTTCGTCAAGATGAAGGAAGGTGCCGCCGCGAAAGCCAAGGAAATTGGTGTCGATCTGAAGGCCTACGCCGGCAAGGCGGAAGGTGACAATGAGGGCCAGGTTGCGGCGATCGAATCCTGCATCGCCGACGGCGCCAAGGGTATTTTGATCACCGCCACCGACACTGCGGCCATCGTGCCGGCGGTGAAGAAGGCGCGTGATGCAGGGGTGCTGGTGATCGCTCTGGACACCCAGCTCGAGCCTGCCGACGCCGCCGATGCGACGTTTGCGACCGACAATTTCAAGGCCGGCGAGCTTATCGGCTCCTGGGCAAAGGCCACCTTGGGCGACAAGGCCAAGGACGCGCACATCGCCTACATGGATCTTATCGCCAGCCAGCCCTCCGTCGACGTGCAGCGTGATCAAGGCTTCATGAAGGGCTTCGGCATCGACCTCGGCGACCCCAACAAGATCGGCGACGAAACCGACGCACGCAATGTCTGTCACGATCTGTCGAGCGGCAATGAGGATGGCGGGCACACTGCCATGGAGAACTGCCTGCAGAAGGATCCGGATATCAACGTCGTCTACACCATCAATGAACCCGCGGCCGCGGGCGCCTACCAGGCGCTGAAGGCCGTCGGCAAGGAGAAGGACGTCCTGATTGTCTCGGTCGATGGCGGCTGCCCGGGTGTCAAGAACGTTGCCGAGGGCGTGATCGGCGCCACTTCACAGCAATATCCACTGCTCATGGCCTCGCTCGGCATCGAGGCGATCAAGACCTTTGCCGACAGCGGCAAGAAGCCTGAGCCGTCGCCCGGTCTGAACTTCTACAACACCGGCGTGACGCTGATCACCGACAAGCCTGCCGCCGGCATCGAATCCATCGACACGAAGCAAGGCCTCAGCAAGTGCTGGGGTTGATTTGATCCCCTGATCGGCTCAACTTCAAAAGAACAATAGAGAATGTGGAGCGGTTTCGGCCGCTCCACATCACAGGCGGGAGGTCGACTTGAGCGTCGAAACAACCAGGAGCAAGGGACCGCAGGAATTCGAGACGGTCCTGGCCACTAGCGACACCAGCGTCGCTTCATTCGAGACGCATTCCCGCTCGACGCTGGAGAGCATCCAGCACCGCTTGCACAAAAGCCCTGCCATGGTGCCGCTGATCATCCTGATCATCTCGGTGGCTCTGTTCGCAGTCGTTGTCGGCGGACGCTTCTTTTCTCCTTTCACCCTCACCCTGATCCTCCAGCAGGTGGCGATAACCGGCATGGTCGGCATCGCGCAGACACTGGTGGTGCTCACCGCCGGCATCGACCTGTCCGTCGGTGCCATCATGGTGCTGAGCTCGGTCGTCATGGGCCAGTTTGCCATGCATTACGGTGTTCCAGCGCCGGTGGCCGTTGCCGTCGGGCTGCTTGTCGGCGCGATTTGCGGCTTGATCAACGGCATTCTCATCGCCTGGGTGAAACTGCCGCCCTTCATCGTGACGCTCGGCACCTGGTCGATCTACGCTGCCATCAACTTCATCTATTCCGGTAACGAGACCATCCGCAGCCAGGATCTCGAGACGACGGCGCCGCTGCTGCAGTTTTTCGGCGGATCGTTCAGGATCGGGGGCGCCGTCTTCACCTATGGCGTGCTGTTGGTGCTGATCATGGCGGCAATTGCCTGGTACGTGCTCAATCACACCGCGTGGGGCCGGCATGTCTATGCGGTCGGAGACGACCCGGAGGCCGCGGAGCTGTCGGGTGTGCGGGTCAGCCGGATGCTGGTCGCGGTCTACACGCTGACTGGTATCATTTGCGCCATCGCCGGCTGGGCCCTGATCGGACGCATCGGATCGGTCTCGCCGCAGGCCGGGCAGTTCGAGAACATCAATTCGATTACCGCCGTGGTGATCGGCGGCACTTCGCTGTTCGGCGGCCGCGGCTCCATCCTCGGGACCATCTTCGGTGCGCTGATCGTCGGCGTGTTCGCGCTCGGCCTCAGGCTTTGGGGGACAGATCCGCAATGGACGCAATTGTCCGTCGGCGCCCTTATCATCATCGCTGTTGGTATCGACCAGTGGATCAGGAAGATCTCGGCATGAACCAGATTCACGAACCGATCCTTACCGCGCGCAGCCTGGTCAAGCGCTACGGCCGCGTCACCGCTCTCGACAGCGCAGACTTCGACCTCTATCCGGGCGAAATCCTTGCTGTCATTGGCGACAACGGCGCCGGCAAGTCGTCGCTTATCAAAGCCATTTCCGGAGCGGTCACCCCCGACGAAGGTGAGATACGGCTTGAAGGCAAGCCTATTGCCTTCAAATCGCCGATGGAGGCGCGCGAGGCCGGCATCGAGACCGTCTACCAGAACCTGGCGCTGTCGCCGGCGCTGTCGATCGCCGACAACATGTTCCTCGGCCGCGAGATCCGCAAGCCCGGGTTCCTCGGCGAATGGCTGCGCATGCTCGACCGTCCGGCGATGGAAAAGCGTGCCCGCGACAAGCTCACCGAACTTGGCCTGATGACGATCCAGAACATCAGCCAGGCGGTGGAAACGCTCTCCGGCGGCCAGCGCCAAGGCGTGGCGGTGGCGCGTGCCGCCGCCTTCGGCTCGAAGATGGTCATCATGGATGAGCCGACGGCCGCGCTCGGCGTCAAGGAGAGCCGCCGCGTGCTCGAACTCATACTCGACGTCAAACGCCGAGGCCTGCCTATCGTGCTGATTTCACACAATATGCCGCATGTCTTCGAGGTGGCCGACCGCATCCACATTCACCGGCTCGGCCGTCGCCTGTGTGTCATCGATCCGAAGCAGTATACGATGTCAGACGCCGTCGCCTTCATGACTGGCGCCAAGGTGCCGCCGGAAGCGGCGCTGGCGGCTTGAGCAAGAACTTGAGGCCCATCGCCGAGGGGCCCAAACGCGCTGTTTCCAAATGCCAAATTGCCGCAGGGCAACCCGGCTTGCGATCACCCGAATCGATTGAACATCCGGTGGGATGCACTAGCATTGGCAGAGATGGTGAAAGCCGCATGATCCTGGCAACGTCACGAGAGGCAGCATGACGCGCGCGATGACAACCGAAGCTCCTCTGCCCACGCTCAAAAACCCGGATCCCAAGACGCTCGCCGAGGAAGTCTTGCAAGCCCTCAAATACAGGGTCGGCAAGGGCACCAACGTTGCAACCCAGTACGATTGGCTCACCGCCTCGATCAAGGTTGTACGCGACCGCATAGTCGATCACTGGATGCAGGCGACCCAAGAGGCCTACGCCCAGCAGGAAAAGCGCGTCTACTACCTGTCACTGGAATTCCTCATCGGCCGCCTGATGCGCGATGCCTTCTCCAATCTCGGCCTGATGGACAATATGCGCGAGGCGCTGTCGTCGCTTGGCGTCGACCTCGACATCATTGCTACGCTCGAACCGGACGCTGCCCTTGGCAATGGCGGTCTTGGCCGGCTCGCCGCCTGCTTCATGGAAAGCATGGCGACCGTCAATATCCCCGCGCATGGCTACGGCATCCGCTACGCCAACGGCATGTTTCGGCAGGAGATCCATGACGGCTGGCAGGTGGAGCTGCCCGAGACATGGCTCGATCACGGCAATCCCTGGGAGTTCGAGCGCCGCGAACGCTCCTTCGAGGTCGGCTTCGGCGGCTCGGTGGAATCGGTCACGTCGAACGACGGCCGGCTCGAGCGCCACGTCTGGAAGCCGACCGAACATGTTCTGGCAGTCGCCTATGATACGCCGGTTGTCGGCTGGCGGGCCAACCGCGTCAACACGCTGCGTCTGTGGTCCGGCATGCCGGTCGACCCGATCCTGCTCGACAAGTTCAACGCCGGCGATCACATCGGCGCGCTCGCCGAAAGCAACAAGGCCGATGCGTTGTCGCGCGTCCTTTACCCGGCCGATTCCCACAAGGCCGGCCAGGAGCTGCGGCTCAGGCAGGAGTATTTCTTCTCCACCGCCTCGCTGCAGGACATCGTCCAGCGTCATCTCAGCCAGTATGGCGACCTGCAATCGCTGCCCGACAAGGCGGCGATCCATCTCAACGACACCCATCCGGCCATCGCCGTCCCCGAGTTGATGCGCTTGTTGATGGATGTCCACGGCATGGATTTCGACCAGGCCTGGAGCATCACCAAGCGCACCTTCGGCTACACCAACCACACGCTGCTTCCCGAAGCGCTGGAAAGCTGGCCCGTGCCGCTATTCGAGCGGCTGTTGCCGCGCCACATGCAGATCGTCTACGCCATCAACGCCGAGGTGCTGCTCGAGGCGCGCGCCTCCGACCAGTTCTCGGACGAGCAGATCAGCCGCATCTCGCTGATCCAGGAAAATGGCGATCGCCGCGTGCGTATGGGCAATCTGGCCTTTGTCGGCTCGCACTCGATCAACGGCGTGTCGGCACTGCATACCGAATTGATGAAGGAGACGGTGTTTGCCGACCTCCACAGGCTCTACCCGGATCGCATCAACAACAAGACCAACGGGATCACACCGCGGCGCTGGCTGATACAGTGCAATCCCGGCCTCACTGCACTCACCCGAGAGGCGATTGGCGACGGCTTCCTCGACGACATCGACGAGATAAAGCGGCTTGATCCTTTCGCTGAGGACGCCGCCTTCCGCGACAAGTTCGCCGCCGTCAAACGGGCGAACAAGGCGAGGCTTGCCAAGCTCGTTGCCGACCGGCTCGGCATCAAGGTCGACCCATCGGCGCTGTTCGACATCCAGGTCAAGCGCATCCACGAATACAAGCGCCAGCTCTTGAACATTCTCGAAGCGGTCGCGCTTTACGACCAGATCCGCTCGCATCCGGAGCGCGACTGGATGCCTCGCGTCAAATTCTTCGGCGGCAAGGCGGCGCCCAGCTATCACAACGCCAAGCTGATCATCAAACTTGCCAATGACGTCGCCCGGGTCATCAACCGCGACCCGGCGGTGCGCGGCTTGCTGAAAGTGGTATTCGTGCCGAACTACAATGTCAGCCTGGCCGAGATCATGATGCCGGCCGCCGATCTTTCGGAGCAGATATCGACCGCCGGCATGGAAGCATCCGGCACCGGCAACATGAAATTCGCGCTGAACGGCGCGCTGACCATCGGCACGCTCGACGGCGCCAATGTCGAGATCAAGGAATGCGTGGGCGACGACAATATCTTCATCTTCGGCCTGACCACCGATGAGGTCGCCGAGCGACGCAACAATGGTTACGATCCGCGCGCTGTGATCGAGGGATCGCCTGAATTGGCGCAGGCGCTGGCCGCGGTTTCATCCGGAGTCTTTTCACCTGACGATCCGGACCGTTATCGCGACCTGATCAACGGTCTTTACCAGAGCGACTGGTTCATGGTCGCCGCGGATTTCGATGCCTACGCCGCCACCCAGCGCGACGTCGATACCGTCTGGCGCAACAGCCCGGACTGGTATGCCAGAGCCATCCGCAATGTCGCGCGCGTCGGCTGGTTCTCGTCCGACCGCACGATCCGCCAATATGCGAAAGACATCTGGCACGTGCCCGCCTGATGTGATTGCATGAGACCAGGAACAATGTGGCCCTAGTGGAGTGATTTGACCCTCGCATCCCTTGGAGGGTAAGGCGGCATGCGAATGTCGAATTCAAAACTCCACTAGAAACATACACTTGGTGCCCGGGGAGGGTCACTGCCTGATGAGCAAGCCGCGCGCGACCGTTGCGACAAGCGGGCCGGACGGACTGGCGCCAGCCGGCGATGTCGCGGCGATTGTCGCCGGCACGCACGGCGATCCGTTTGCCGTGCTTGGCGTGCATGAGGCGGGAAAGGGCTTTGTCGCCCGCTGCTTCGTCCCTCATGCCGAGTTCGTCACCGCCTATACGCTGACCGGCAAGAAGGCCGGCGAGCTGTCGAGACGCGACGACCGCGGTTTCTTCGAAGGCAAACTGTCGCTGCGCAAACGCCAGCCGCTGCGCTATCACGCCAGGAATTCCGGCGGTGACTGGTGGCTGACCGATCCATATTCCTTCGGTCCCGTGCTCGGCCCGATGGACGATTATTACATCGCCGAAGGGTCGCATCTCAGGCTGTTCGACAAGCTCGGCGCCCATCTCATCGACCATGAAGGTGCATCGGGTGTGCATTTTGCGGTGTGGGCGCCCAATGCAAGGCGCGTCTCGGTGGTCGGCGACTTCAACGACTGGGACGGCCGCAGGCATACCATGCGCGTCCGCCGCGACACCGGCATCTGGGAGCTGTTCATTCCCGACATCGGCGCTGGCCGCCCATATAAATATGAAATCATCGGGCCGGATGGCGTGAGATTGCCGCTCAAAGCCGATCCGTTCGCCTTCAAGTCCGAACTGCGCCCGGCCACCGCCTCGGTGACGGCACTGCCGCCGGCGCATGAATGGGGTGACGAGGCGCACCGGAACTACTGGCGCAATGCCGACCACAGGCGCGAAGCCGTATCGATCTACGAGGTCCATGCCGGGTCATGGCGGCTTCACGACGACGGCAGCTTCCTGTCGTGGGATGAGCTCGCCGACAGGCTGATCCCTTACGTGGTCGAGACCGGTTTTACCCACATCGAATTCATGCCGATCTCCGAACACCCTTATGACCCGTCCTGGGGCTACCAGACGACGGGTCTCTATGCGCCGACTGCCCGCTTTGGCGATCCGGACGGTTTTGCCCGCTTCGTCGACGGCGCCCACCGTGCAGGCATCGGCGTCATCCTCGACTGGGTGCCGGCGCATTTCCCGGTTGACGAACACGGTCTGGCAAAGTTCGACGGTACCGCGCTCTACGAACATGCCGATCCGCGCAAGGGCTTCCATCCCGACTGGAACACCGCGATCTATAATTTTGGGCGCCGCGAAGTGATTTCGTTCCTGGTCAACAATGCGCTGTTCTGGGCCGAGAAATATCACGTCGACGGACTGCGCGTCGATGCGGTCGCCTCGATGCTTTATCTCGATTATTCTCGCAAGGCCGGTGAATGGATTCCCAACGAGAAGGGCGGGCGGGAGAACCTCGAAGCGGTCAGCTTCCTGCAGCGTATGAATAAGGAGGTCTACGGCCACCATCCAGGTGTGATGACCATCGCCGAGGAATCGACCTCGTGGCCGAAAGTCTCGCAGCCGGTGCATGAAGGCGGACTGGGCTTCGGTTTCAAGTGGAACATGGGCTTCATGCATGACACTTTGGAGTATTTCTCCAAGGAGCCGATCTTCCGCAAGCATCACCACAACGACATCACCTTCGGTCTGGTCTACGCCTTCAGCGAGAATTTCGTGCTGCCGCTGTCCCATGACGAAGTGGTGCACGGCAAGGGCACGCTGCTCAACAAGATGGCCGGCGACGACTGGCAGAAATTCGCGACGCTGCGCGCCTATTACGCGTTCATGTGGGGTTATCCCGGCAAGAAGCTGTTGTTCATGGGCCAGGAGTTCGCACAGCGCCGCGAGTGGAGCGAGGGGCGCGCGCTCGACTGGAACCTGCTCGATTTCCGGCTCCACCGCGGCGTCTGGCAGACGGTGCGCGATCTCAACTATCTCTACCGCTCGCGCCCCGCGCTGCATGCCCGCGACTGCGAGCCGGAGGGCTTTTCCTGGCTGATCGTCGACGACAGCGCGAACTCAGTATTTGCCTGGCTGCGCAGCGCGCCGGGCGGCAACCCGGTCGCCGTCATTTCCAACTTCACGCCAGTGCCGCGCGACAATTACCGCGTGCCGTTGCCGCACGCCGGAAAATGGCGCGAGATCATCAACACCGATGCCACGGATTATGGCGGTTCCGGCAAGGGCAATAGCGGCGGCGTCGAGGCTCAGGCGGAAGGAGGAGGCATTTCGGCGACGATGCTTTTGCCGCCGCTGTCGACGATCATGCTCGAATTCGTCCCGGACTGAGCTATGTCTGGAGCATCTAACCTGGGAGGATAGGAATGGCTGAAATAAAACGAACACAGCCGCTGGCACGCGACGCCATGGCTTATGTGCTGGCCGGCGGCCGTGGCAGCCGGCTCAAGGAACTGACCGACCGCCGCGCCAAGCCGGCGGTCTATTTCGGCGGCAAGACCCGCATCATCGATTTCGCGCTGTCCAATGCGCTCAATTCCGGTATCCGCCGCCTCGGCGTCGCCACCCAGTACAAGGCGCATTCGCTGATCCGCCACCTGCAGCGCGGTTGGAACTTCCTGCGGCCCGAGCGCAACGAGAGTTTCGATATCCTGCCGGCCAGCCAGCGTGTGTCGGAAACGCAATGGTACGAGGGCACCGCCGACGCCGTGTACCAGAACATCGACATCATCGAGGCCTACGGGCCGGAATACATGGTCATCCTGGCCGGCGACCACATCTACAAAATGGACTACGAAATGATGCTGCGCCAGCATGTCGAGGCCGGCGCCGACGTCACCGTCGGCTGCCTCGAAGTGCCGCGGATGGAAGCCACCGGCTTCGGCGTCATGCATGTCGATCCCAAGGACACCATCATCTCCTTCATCGAAAAGCCCGCCGATCCGCCCGGCATTCCCGACAAACCGGATTACGCGCTGGCCTCGATGGGCATCTATGTGTTCAAGACCAAGTTCCTGATGGAGCAATTGCGTCGCGATGCGGCGGAGCCCGGCTCGAGCCGCGACTTCGGCAAGGACATCATCCCCTACATCGTCGAGCACGGAAAGGCGATCGCCCATCGCTTCGCCAAATCCTGCGTGCGCTCGACCGCCGAGAACGAGGCCTATTGGCGCGACGTCGGCACGGTCGATGCTTATTGGGAAGCCAATATCGACCTGACCGACATCACGCCGGAACTCGACCTCTACGACCGCGACTGGCCGATCTGGACTTACGCCGAGTTGAAGCCGCCGGCAAAGTTCGTGCATGACGAGGATGGCCGCCGCGGGTCGGCTGTGTCGTCTCTCGTGTCGGGCGATTGCATCGTTTCGGGCGCTTCGCTGAAGCGAAGCCTGATCTTCACCGGCGCGCGCATCAATTCCTATTCGACGCTGGAGGAGGTCGTCATGCTGCCCGACGTCCATGTCGGCCGCAACGCCAGGCTGAAGCGCGTAGTCATCGATCACGGCGTCAGGATTCCAGAGGGGCTGGTGGTCGGCGAGGATCCTGTCCTCGACGCCAAGCGTTTCCGCGTTTCGGAAAAAGGCATCTGCCTGGTGACGCAGGACATGATCAACAGGCTGGGATCGTAGTGCATGCAGGTTCTGTCGGTGGCGCCCGAGATCTTTCCGCTGGTCAAGACCGGAGGGCTCGCCGACGTAACCGGCGCCTTGCCCATGGCATTGGCCGGCAAGGGCGTCACCATGCGCACGCTCGTCCCCGGCTACCCGCAGGTGATGGGCGCCTTCAAGAAAAAGAAGGCGGTTCAGCAATATCCGCTGCTGCAGGGCGGCAAGGCGTCGGTGCACGCCGTCCAGATCGCCGGCCTCGACCTGTTCGTGCTCGACGCGCCGCATCTTTTCGACCGCCCCGGCGGTCCATACGGCAACGCGGCCGGCGCCGACTGGCCGGACAATTGGCGGCGGTTCGCTGCCTTGAGCCAGGTAGGCGGTGACATCGCCGGGGGCTCCATCTCGGGCTACCTGCCCGATATCGTCCATGCCCATGACTGGCAGTCGGCAATGACGCTCGCCTACATGCGCTACGGCAAGGCGGTCGGCACGCCGTCGATGATCACCGTGCACAACCTCGCCTTCCAGGGTCAGTTCGGCGCCGGCATTTTTGGCGAGCTTGGCCTGCCGGCAGCGGCGATGGCGCTCGACGGCGTCGAATATTACGGCGGCGTCGGCTTCCTCAAGGCCGGCCTGCAGGCCGCCTGGGCGATCACCACGGTCAGCCCGACCTATGCGCAGGAAATCCGCTTGCCTGAATTCGGCATGGGCCTCGACGGCCTGATCAACATGCGCTCCGTCGATCTCCATGGCATCGTCAACGGCATCGATACCGAGATATGGAACCCGGAAACCGACAAGCATCTGGTCTCCAACTACACGGCAAAGACGCTTAAGGCGCGAATGCCCAACAAGGCCGCGGTCGAGGACCGCTTCAGCCTCGATCGCGATGACAGCCCGATCGTCTGCGTCATCAGCCGTTTGACCTGGCAAAAGGGCATGGACATATTGGCGGCGGCCGTCGACGGCATCGTTGCAAGAGGTGCGCGGCTGGCGATCCTCGGCTCCGGCGATGCCGGGCTCGAAGGCGCATTGCTTGCCGCCGCAGCCCGCAATCGCGGTCGCATCGGCGTCGTCGTCGGCTATGACGAGGGGCTCTCCCACACCATGCAGGGCGGCTGCGACGCCATTGTGATCCCATCGCGCTTCGAGCCTTGCGGGCTGACGCAGCTTTACGGCCTGCGCTATGGCTGCGTGCCGGTGGTCGCGCGCACCGGGGGCCTTGCCGACACGATCATCGATGCCAACGAAGCCGCCATCTCTGCCGGCGTTGCGACCGGTTTCCAGTTTGCGCCCGCCAATGCCGGCGCCTTGCTGCACGCCGTCCGCCGCCTTGTCGAGGCGCATGCCAATCCCGCAGTGTGGACGTCGATGCAGCGGCAAGGCATGAAGGCCGACGTTTCGTGGGACAAAAGCGCCGAAAAATATGTCCAACTCTATCGCTTGCTGCTTTCGAAAAGGGCTGCCTGACTGATGATCCGCACCGTCGCCACCAAACCCTATCCCGACCAGAAGCCCGGCACCTCCGGGCTGCGCAAGAAAGTCCCGGTGTTCCAGCAGGAGCACTATGCCGAGAACTTCATCCAGTCGATCTTCGACGCGCTGGACGGATTCGAGGGCAAAACCCTGGTGATCGGCGGCGACGGCCGCTTCTATAACCGCGAGGTCATCCAGAAGGCCATCGCCATGGCCGCGGCAAACGGCTTCGGCAAGGTGATGGTCGGGCAGGGCGGCATCTTGTCGACGCCGGCCGCTTCGCATGTCATCCGCAAATACAAGACCTTTGGCGGCATCATCCTGTCGGCCAGCCACAATCCGGGTGGTCCGCATGAGGATTTCGGCATCAAGTACAATGCCGGCAATGGCGGCCCGGCGCCGGAAAAGCTGACCGACGCGATCTTCGAAAAAACCAAGGCGATTTCAAGCTTCAAGATCGCCGATATCGGGCAGGTCGACATCGACACGATCGGCACGGTCAAGACGGGGGACATGACCGTCGAAATCATCGATCCTGTCGCCGACTATGCCGAACTGATGGAAAGCCTGTTCGATTTCGACGCATTGCGGGCACTGTTCAAGTCGGGCTTCCGCATGCGCTTCGACGCCATGCATGCGGTGACCGGCCCCTACGCCAAGGAGATCCTCGAAAACCGGCTCGGCGCGCCCAACGGCACCGCCCGCAATTTCATTCCGCTGCCGGATTTCGGCGGCCATCATCCCGATCCCAATCTGGTGCATGCAAAACACCTCTACGACGAGATGATGGGGCCGGATGCGCCAGACTTTGGCGCCGCCTCGGATGGCGACGGCGACCGCAACCTGATCATCGGCAAGGGGATTTTCATCACCCCGTCTGATTCGGTGGCGATGCTCGCCGCCAACGCCCATCTGGCGCCGGGCTACAAGGCCGGGCTGAAAGGCATCGCCCGCTCGATGCCGACCAGCGGTGCTGCCGACCGGGTCGCCGAAAAGCTCGGCATCGGCATCTACGAGACGCCGACCGGCTGGAAATTTTTCGGCAATCTGCTCGATGCCGGCATGGCAACGATCTGCGGCGAGGAGAGTGCGGGGACCGGCTCCAACCATGTCCGCGAAAAGGACGGTCTGTGGGCTGTGCTTTTATGGCTCAACATCCTTGCCGTGCGCGGCGAAAGCGCCAAGCAGATCGTCACCCAGCATTGGGCGGCCTATGGCCGTAACTATTATTCGCGCCACGACTACGAGGAGGTCGAGACCGATCGTGCCAACGCGCTTGTCGACGAGCTGCGCGCCAAGCTCGGCTCGCTGCCTGGCACCAGCATGCGCGGCATGATGATCGCCAGCGCCGATGATTTCGCCTATCACGATCCGGTCGACGGCTCGGTCAGCAAGAACCAGGGCATCAGGGTGTTGTTCGAAGGCGGCTCACGCGTCGTCTTCCGCCTGTCCGGCACCGGCACCTCGGGCGCGACGCTGCGGCTTTATGTCGAGCGCTACGAGCCGGACAAGAACCGTCACGATCTCGACACCCAGGAGGCGCTTGCCGATCTGATCGTGGCGGCCGACGACATTGCCGGGATTCGCAGCCATACCGGCCGCGCCAAGCCGAGCGTCATCACCTGATGTCGTCGGGACTATCCGCCGGCTATCGTCCGCGATTTGGCGGGCTTGCCGGGGAGGGCGGCATCCGCTTCGCCGCATGGTCCTCGTCGGCTCGGCGCATCTGGGTCTCGATCTTCGACGCGCGCGGCAACCGCGAAATCGACCGGCTGGAACTCCAGTCGGAAGGCGAGGGCGTCCACGCACTTTTTGTTGCCGGTCTCGCCGCCGGCACCCGATACGGGTTCCGTGCCGATGGCGACTACGCGCCGGAACACGGTTTCTGGTTCGATCCCGACAAGCTGCTGGCCGATCCCTATGCCGTCGAGATCGACAGGCCCTATGCCTATGACGGCCGGCTAGCCGCGCGCCGGGGCGAGGGGGCCGACACGGCGCCGCTGATGCCGAAAGCCATCGCCGGCGCCTTGCCGGAACCCTTGCCTGCCTTGCCGCCTCTGTTTCGGTCCGGCGGCCTCATCTACGAGGTGCCGGTACGCGCGTTCACAAAGCTGCATAAGGACATTCCCGAGAAGCAACGCGGCACCATTGGAGCGCTCGCTCACCCCCTCGTTGTCGAGCATCTGCAAAAACTCGGCGTGGCAGCCATTGAGTTGATGCCGGTGACTGCATCGATCGACGAACGGCATTTACCGCCGCTCGGTCTGCGCAACGCCTGGGGTTATAATCCCGTGACCTTCATGGCGCTCGATCCGCGACTGGCGCCCGGCGGTCTGGCCGAGTTGCGCGGAACGGTCGCCGCGCTGCGCGAGGCCGGCATCGGCACCATTCTCGACCTGGTGTTCAACCACACCGGCGAAAGCGACCGGCTCGGCCCGACATTGTCGCTGCGCGGCCTCGACAGCCGCGCCTATTATCGGCACGAGCCGGACGGCGCTCTGGTCAATGACACCGGAACCGGCAATACGGTTGCGTGCGATCATCCGGTCGTCCGGGAAATGGTCCTCGACGCGCTTCGTCACTTTGTCCAGCGCGCCGGTGTCGACGGTTTCCGCTTCGACCTAGCGCCGATCCTCGGCCGCGTCGACGGCGTTTTCGACGCCGATGCGCCGCTGCTGAACGCCATTCGCAAAGATCCTGTTCTTGGCGACCGGGTGCTGATCGCCGAGCCTTGGGATATCGGACCGGATGGCTATCAGCTCGGCAATTTTCCGCCGCCCTTCCTCGAATGGAACGACAAATGCCGTGACGATATCCGCCGTTTCTGGCGCGGCGAGGGCGGCATTATCGGTGCCTTGGCGACGCGGCTTGCCGGTTCGTCCGATGTCTTTGCCAAACCAGGCCAGACAACGAGCCGCAGCATCAACTTCATCGCCGCGCATGACGGCATGACGCTGGCCGATATCGCTGCCTATGAGCACAAGCACAATGAGGCCAATGGCGAACAGAACCGCGATGGCCACGACGACAACCTGTCCTGGAACAATGGCCTCGAGGGCGAGACCGGCGACCAGTCAATCGTTACGGCCCGTTTCGATGACCAGTGCGCGCTGCTGGCGACGCTCTTTGCCTCGCGCGGCACGATCATGCTGACGGCCGGCGACGAGTTCGGCCGCACGCAGCGCGGCAACAACAACGCCTACGCGCAGGACAATGACATCACCTGGCTCGACTGGGCCGGGCGCGACCGGGCGCTGGAGCTGTACACGGTTCTGCTCGCCAAGATGCGTCGTGCCGTGCCGGCGCTTTTGGACACAACATTCCTGACCGGAGAACCGCCTGCGGGCTCGGAAATCCCAGACGTAGCCTGGCTGACGGAAACCGGCATGCCGCTCGACGAGGCCGCCTGGCACGATGCCAGGCGGCACCGGCTGGTCCTGGTTCTCGGGAGCGGTGAGAACAGTCGCCTTGCGGTGATCATCAACGGCGACCGCCGGGCCTGCATGTTCACGCTGCCGGAACGGGCGGGTTTTCTTTGGCGCCCAGCTATCGAACCGGATAGTAGCGATATCTCGCGGCCGGTGCCTGGGCGAACGGTCCTGTTCATGATCGAAAGCAGGACAGCGCGGGCGGGCGCAGGGGAGAGCCATGATGGCTGACAATGCCGAATGGTGGCGCGGCTGCGTCATCTATCAGATCTACCCGCGCTCCTTCCAGGATACGACAGGCGACGGCAGCGGCGATCTCAGCGGCATCACCTCGAGGCTGGCCCATGTCGCATCGCTCGGTGTCGACGCGGTTTGGCTGTCGCCTTTCTTCAAGTCGCCAATGGCCGATATGGGCTACGACGTTTCGGATTACTGCGCCGTCGATCCGATGTTCGGCACATCAGAGGATTTCGACGCGCTGGTTGCCGAGGCACACCGGCTCGGCCTGAAGGTGATCATCGATCAGGTCTTGTCGCACTCGTCGGATCGGCACGAATGGTTCGTCGAAAGCCGCACGAGCCGCGACAACCCCAAGGCCGACTGGTACGTCTGGGCCGATGCGAAGCCCGACGGCACCGCCCCCAACAACTGGCTGTCGCTTTTCGGCGGCCCGGCCTGGGAATGGGACGCAACGCGCAGGCAATATTACCTGCACAATTTCCTCGCCTCGCAGCCGGACCTGAATTTCCACAACCCGCAAGTGCAGGACGCCTTGCTGGAAACGGTGCGGTTCTGGCTCGAGCGCGGCGTCGACGGTTTCCGGCTGGATACGGTCAACTATTACGTCCACGACCGCTGGCTGCGCAGCAACCCGCCTTTGGCGGAAAGCGTCGCCGGCACCAATACGGCAACCAGCCCCTACCTCTATCAGGAGCATCTGTTCGACAAGAGCCAGCCGGAAAACCTTGCTTTCCTCAGGCGCTTCCGGGCCTTGCTTGACGAATATGAAGGCCGCGTCGCTGTCGGCGAGATTGGCGACGAAACCCGTTCCTTGCAGACACTCGCCGCCTATACCGGCGGTGGCGACAAGCTCCAAATGTCCTACACGTTCGACCTGCTCGGCCCGCAATTCTCGGCGTCGCATGTGCGTGGCTGTGTCGAGGCCTTCGAGAGTAAGGTGTTCGACGGCTGGGTTTGCTGGGCGTTCTCCAACCACGATGTCGTGCGCCATGTCAGTCGATGGACAAGGCCGGGCGGCGATCCGGACAGGGTGGCGAAATTCTCGATCGTGCTGCTTTCTTGCCTGCGCGGATCGATCTGCCTCTACCAGGGCGAAGAACTCGGGCTGGAGGAGGCCGAACCGGCGTTCGAGGCTTTGCGCGATCCCTTCGGCATCCGCTTCTGGCCGGCAATCAAGGGACGGGATGGGTGCCGAACGCCGATGGTCTGGGAGGCTGGCGCCGACAATGCCGGCTTTTCGACCGGCAAGCCGTGGCTTCCGGCCCCGGCAAGCCATCGCGCCCAGGCGGTCGACGTCCAGGACGGCGAGCAAACCTCCGTCCTGGCGAGCTACCGGGCGATGCTGGCCTTGCGCAAGCAGCATCCGGCGCTGGTTCGAGGCTCGATCCGGTTCCTCGATGCCGAAGGCGACGTCCTTGCTTTCATTCGCGAAGGCGGTGACGAAAAGCTGCTGTGTGTCTTCAATTTCGCCGACGAGCCGGCCGGCTGGCAATTGCCACCGGATCTGCAAGCGATAGGGCCGATAGACCTTGGCGGTGCTGCCGGCGTCTTGCAGGAAAGAACTCTGTCGCTGCCGCCGCTGGGCTGCTTCCTCGGCCGGATCGGCTGAGCTCTATTTCATTATCTCATTGAACGAGCACGGAGCGCCCGCAAGTCGCGCCGACAACCCGCACATCGGCCTCGCCGACATGCACGCCGACAGCTGCAAGCACGTTATAGACCAGTTCGTCGACCGGCGCCGTCACGCCGTTCAGAACCGTTACCACCGCCGGCTTAACCGTTCCGAGCAGGGCCGTCACGTCCAGCCCGAGGCCCAGTGCATTGACCGAGAGCGAGAGGCCGCTGACCAGCGATGTCGTGAGTGATTGCGTCAGGTTTTTTGTGGCGACAGTTTTTATCGTCTTGTTGGCGATATCGGTGCTGTCGAACGTCAATGCGGTCGGATCGTTGTTGGTGATGGCAAGTGATGACGAACCCTTCACATCGAGCAGATTGAGGGTGAGCAGCAGAAGCTTTACGCTTACCTGTGCAATCGTGGCATCGGAGAACGATTGCGGATTGCTGAAATCGGCGAAGGCCGATGGGTTGTTGTCGGCGTCGCTGGTGGCAAGGTGCAGCGAGGCCACGCCAGGCTGCGCGGCGATCGAGACCTTGATGCTATCCGGCCGGCCCGTCGGGCAGCTGATGTCGGTCAGCTTGGCTTCCGCATAGGCGACTTCGACATGCAGAGGCAGGTTGACGGACAGCAGGCTGATGCCGCCGCCGAGATTGGAATTGCCGATGCCCACTGTGGTGACCAGCTTGATGCGCGTCTGCGCGGTGCGCACCACGGTGCCTTTTTCCCCGACGGCCAGCCAGGGTGAATATTGCATTGGCTCACCGATGGCGATGGCGAGCGTGGTGGAGGTAAGTCCCGGAATAGTGGCGCCGAGATCGACCTGGACCTGGTTTGAGCCATTGGCCAGCGAGGCGGCGGCACCCAGCATGCCCATCGCGCTTGCGTCGACGGAAAAGCCGGGAGACTTTTGTCCGAGGCCGAGCTTACCGATCGAGCCAAGATCTATAAGATGACTGAGGGGTATCTTGACTGTGTTGGTGGCCCTCGACGCGATCGTCTGCAGCACAAGTTTGCTGGCGCTGCCCGACCCGGACGCATTGGCCATGGCGGTCGCGATCTGGCCTACCGTCGCTTTTGACGCCAGCACGTCGGAATAGCTGACACCTGTCAGTTGCAACTGTACGGCAAGGGCATCGACGAACGAAAGCACGTTTACATCGGCCGAGATCAGCGCGTTGTAGTCCATGACGCTGAGCGAAATGTTGGCGCCCAGCAACTTGCTGAGAAGCGCGTTGAGGATGCCGCCATTGACGCTGAGGAGCCTGGACCCGACCGAGAACATCGCTTGCGGGGTCACACTGGCAATGGCTTCGGTGCCGACAACCGGAGTAGGGATGAGCGAACTGGCGAAATACCGGGCGGGGATTTTTCGCAGAGTGACGCGAACGGCGTTGTAAGGCGTTTTGCCGGCTTCGAAGCGCTTGTCGACACCAACGGAGGACGCCGCTGAGTATCGGCCGCCGGTGACCGACACGACGGTTTTGCCAACCGTGGGAACGATTGTCTGACCTGCCTTTTGAACAATGATGCCGGGCATTCGGTTGTCACTGAGCGTGGTTACCGCCGCGGCTTCCATATTGTTGATGTTCGACGCCGCGGTGATCGCCGCCAGATCGGTCATCGCCTGGGCTTCCCTGCGCTCCGTGTAGATCGAACCTTCGTCGACAGCGAAGGCCGCCAACCCCAGCGCGAACGGTGCTATCAGCGCCGTCATGACGGCAAAGTTCGCCTTCTCGTCGCCAACCATCGAGCGAGCGATCCGCCCGATGCCCCTCAGCAAGAACTGCGACATTTCAAATGCCTCCAATCCTGATGGTCGACCTGCGTGAGATCGTGGTTTGCGGCATCGCAAGGCTGGGCAACAGGTTCCAGATCGGCAGGTTGCTGGCATCGTACTGGATCGACACGACGAACTGATTTCCGTCGGCCGTGCTGTCCGTCGCCTGATAGGTCAGCTTGCCGGAATCGACGAACGGGTATCCACTGGCATTGTTTTTGACGAAACTCGCCACCAGCGCCTGGCGCTCGGTTTGATTCAATCCGGCAATTGCGGTGCGGGCGGCATCGGCGGCGATTTGCTGCAAGGAGTTGCTTGCACCAAAATAGATACCATATGCAACCATTCCGAGCAAAAGAAGGATAAAGATTGGGGAAAGCAGGGCGAACTCGACCGCGGAAGTTCCGGACTCTTCTCCAATTTTGCGTAGATTCGTCCGTACTTGGCGCAATATTTTACGCTTCAATGCGACAGTATTACTGTCTATCTTGTTCATTGCCCTTGCCCGTTGGAACCCAAGGTCGATGTGCCGATCCCATCGAAGTTTGTAACCCTTGGTTGCCTAAGAACCAATTAATACATTCCGGTAAACTGAAATGATCGGCCAGATTATTTCCCAGATCGGCGTTCTGGCCGGGAAACCCAGTCAAACTCATGGTTTCGACCATTGATTGGCCGCCCGCAAAACGACTGCCCCGGCCCCCTTACTTTGGGTGACCCCGAGAGTCTGTTGAAATAAAAAATCTCCACGTTACTGTTTGGCCACCAGCTGCCGGAAAAGGGAACCGGCTGCGCGCTCGAAAGGAACCAACCAATCGGTTTCGGGGCGTCAACACTTAGAGACGTGGCCGAAGGGCGACGTCATTAGGGAGAACTCCATGCTGAAACATGTGCTGAAGGCGACGGTACTCGCCACGACCATGGTCTTGGCCGCCGGTACGTTCTACACGCCGGCTTTCGCCGAGACCGTCTACAACCGCGGAGCCGCCGCCGAAGCGGAGACGCTCGATCCGCACAAGACCTCGACGGTCTACGAAGCCGATATCATACGCGACCTGTTCCAGGGACTGGTCATGCATGACCAGAAGACGAACCTCATTCCGGGCGCCGCCGAAAGCTGGACGGTGTCCGACGACGGCAAGGTCTACACCTTCAAGCTGCGCAAGGACGGCCTCTGGTCGGATGGCAGCCCGGTGACGGCGGACGACTTCGTCTATTCCTTCCGTCGGCTGGAAGATCCGGCCACCGCTGCCGAATACGCTTCCATGCTCTATCCCGTCAAGAATGCGGAGGAGGTCAATACCAAGAAGGGCAAGCCGGAGGATATGGGCGTCAAGGCGATTGACGCAAATACCCTCGAAGTCACGCTGAAGGCGCCAACGCCGTACTTCCTGGAGATGCTGACCCATCAGGCGACCTATCCTGTTAACAAGGCGTCTATCGAAAAGCTTGGCGCCGACTGGATCAAGGCAGGCAAGCTGGTCTCCAACGGGGCCTTTACAGCGGCGGAGTGGATTCCCAACGACCATTTGAAGCTGGTCAAGAATCCGAAATTCTGGGACGCCGCGAGCGTCAAGTTCGACGTCGTCAACTACATCCCGACCGAGGATCGCTCGTCGGCGATGAAGCGTTTCGAGGCGGGCGAACTCGACAGTTACGGCGACCTGCCGACCGAACAACTCGCCGATCTCAAGACCAAATTCGGCGACCAGGTCCGTGTCGGGCCATATCTCGGCATCTACTATTATGCGATCAAGACCGATAAGGCGCCGTGGGATAATGTCGAGCTGCGCAACGCCATCTCGATGGCGATCGATCGCGACTTCCTGGCGGAGAAAGTCTGGCAGAATTCGATGCTGCCCGGCTATTCCATGGTGCCTCCCGGCATCGAGGGCTATACGCCGGCAATGGCCAAATACGCCGACATGCCGCAGATCGACCGCGAGGACGCTGCCAAGAAGATCCTCGAGAAACTCGGCTATACACCCGAGCATCCGCTGAAAATGCAGATCCGCTACAACACTTCGGAGAACCACAAGAACACAGCGGTCGCCATTCAGGAACAGCTGAAGCCGCTTGGCGTCGAGATCACACTCCTCAATACCGACACCAAGACCCACTACTCCTTCCTCGAGCAGAAGGGTGACTATGACGTGGCGCGCGCCGCCTGGATTGCCGACTACAAGGATCCCGAAACCTTCCTCGGCATCTCCCGCAAAGCCAGCGGCAACAACTATTCGGTCTACAACAGCCCAAAATACGAGGCGGCGATGGACAAGGCGGCGGCCGCCGGCGGCAACCCTGCAGAACGCATGAAGGAACTCGCCGAGGCCGAGCGCATCCTCATCGATGACGTCGGCGAGATCCCGCTTCTCTACTACAGCTACCACGATATCGTTTCCTCGAAGTTGCATGGCTTCGACGACAATGTGATGGACATCCATCCGTCCCGCTTCATCAGCAAGGACTGATCCCTGGCCGGGCCACCGCGCATCGAATGCGCGGTGGCTTGCCGTCGCATCGGACCTCCGTGAATCGGATCGATTTCCGGAAAGCCGATGCGAAGATTTGAAGGCTAGAGCGCAATCGTCCAGCTGGACGCGCGTTGTTCTGGATCAAGCGGGGCACCGATGCTGCGTTACGTATTCCGGCGGCTTCTGACCGCCATTCCGACGCTGTTCGTCATCGTGACCATGGCGTTCTTCCTGATACGCGTCGCGCCGGGCGGCCCGTTCAACCAGGAGCGGGGCCTGAGCCCCGAGATCAGGGCCAATCTCGAAGCTCAGTTCGGCCTCAACGATCCGCTCTGGTTGCAGTACCTCCACTATCTCGGCAATCTTCTGCGCGGCAATTTCGGCCCCAGCTACAACATGCCGGATTTCACCGTCGGCGAGTTGTTCAAGGAGGGCCTGCCGATCTCAATCCAGCTCGGCGCTTCGGCGCTCATTCTGGCGCTGCTCCTCGGCAGCGTGCTCGGCAGTGTTGCCGCGCTCAACCAGAACAAGCTTGCCGACTATTCGGTGATCGCGCTGGCGACCGCCGGCAGCACCATTCCAACCTTCGTCATCGCCCCGGTGATCCAGCTTGCATTCGGATTGACCTGGAAGCTGCTGCCGATCGGCGGCTGGGGCGATGGAGCCCTCATCAATAAGGTCGGCCCGGTGCTGACGCTCGCTCTTCCGCAGATCGCCATCGTCGCCCGATTGATGCGCGGCTCGATGATCGAATCGCTGCACTCGCATCACATCCGCACCGCGCGCGCTCTCGGCCTGTCCGACTGGTCGGTCGTCGTCAAGCATGCGCTGCGCGGCGCCATCCTGCCGATCGTCTCCTTCACCGGTCCGGCAGCCGCAGCCCTTCTCACCGGCTCGGTCATCGTCGAGACCATCTTCTCTATCCCGGGCATCGGCCGCCATTTTGTCGTTGCTGCACTCAACCGCGACTACACGCTGGTGATGGGGACGGTGGTGGTCATCGCGCTCTTCACCATTGTCTTCAACCTGATCGTCGACGTCCTCTATGGGGTCGTCGATCCGAGGGTGCGCTATGACTGATATTGCAGTTGCCGCACCGGTCGTCGGCCGGTCCCTGTGGGGCGACGCCTGGGCGCGCCTCAAGGCCAATCGCGCGGCCATGTTCAGCCTCTATTATCTTGCCTTCATCGCCGTCATCAGCGTGTTTGGGCCCTATCTCGTGCCGCACCAATACACCACCATCTATGCCGACTATGTCCGTACGCCGCCGAGCTTCTCCGCCTATCCGAAGGCCGACATGATCGAAGGCGCTCTTGATGAGGCGATCAGGCGTATGCGCGTCGACATCAAGGAGTGGCGGCAGGAGGGCAGCCGTGTGTTCGTTACCGCAAAATCGTCCAAGCCGATCGACGACCGCAACATTCGCTACCTTGATCGTTCCGATACCTTTGATGACACAAAGATCGAGAGCAAATCGCCGGACGGTCTCGAAATGGTGATGAGTGCCTCGATCAAGCAGCAATATTTCCTGTTCGGCACCGACAATACCGGTCGCGATCTCCTGTCCCGAACGCTGATGGCCGGGCGCATATCGCTGGCCATCGGCCTGCTTGCCGGCATTGTGGCCGTGGTCATCGGCGTGCTCTACGGCGCCACCGCCGGCCTTGCCGGCGGCAGGGTCGACGAGGTGATGATGCGTGTCGTCGACGTGCTTTATTCTTTGCCGTTCATCTTCTTCGTCATCATGCTGGTGGTGTTCTTCGGCAGGAACTTCGTGCTGATGTTCCTGGCGGTCGGCGCGGTGCTGTGGCTCGACATGGCGCGCATCGTGCGCGGACAAGCGCTGTCGATCCGCCGGCAGGAATATGTCCAGGCGGCGGAAGCGATGGGCGTCGGCCAGCGAGGCATTCTGCTGCGCCATGTGATCCCCAATTTGCTCGGGCCGGTGGTGATCTACATGACGCTGCTGGTGCCGCAGGTCATTATCCTGGAGAGTTTTTTGTCGTTCCTCGGGCTTGGCGTCCAGGAGCCGATGACCAGCTGGGGCGTGCTGATCTCGGTTGGCGCCCAGAACATCGGCTCGGCCAACTGGCTGCTTCTTTTCCCGGCCTTCTTTCTCGTCTCCACGCTGTTCGCGCTGAATTTCGTCGGCGATGGGCTGCGCGATGCGCTCGACCCGAAGGATCGTTGAGATGGCTGCTTCCGATACCATCCTCAGCGTCAAGGACCTTCGCGTCCGCTTCCGCACCCTCGACGGTGTGGTGGAGGCGGTGAAGGGCATCAATATCCACGTCAAATCAGGCGAAACCGTCGCCGTCGTCGGCGAATCCGGTTCCGGCAAGAGCCAGACGATGATGGCGGCGATGAGCCTGCTCGCCTCGAACGGCGAAGCCAGCGGCACAGTCGATTATCGCGGCCGCAATCTTTTGACCTTGAGCAAACCCGAGCTCAACAAGATCCGCGGCCGCAAGATCAGCATGATCTTCCAGGAGCCGATGACGTCGCTAGACCCGCTCTATTCGATCGGCAACCAGCTGATCGAGCCGATCCGCAAGCATCGCGGACTTGGCGCCGCCGCGGCGCGCGAGGAGGCGCTCAAGCTGCTGCGGCTGGTCCATATTCCCGATCCGGAGCGGCGGATGAAATCCTACCCGCACGAGTTGTCGGGCGGTCAGCGCCAGCGCGTCATGATCGCCATGGCGCTGGCCAACGACCCCGACATACTGATCGCCGACGAGCCGACGACCGCGCTCGACGTCACCATCCAGGCGCAGATCCTCATGCTGCTCGCCGAATTGCAGCGCAAGCTCGGCATGGCGATCGTCTTCATCACCCACGATCTCGGCATCGTCCGGCGCTTTGCCGATCGGGTCTATGTGATGCGCTATGGCGAGGTGGTCGAGGAGGGCGAGGCGGAAGCGATCTTCGCCAACCCGCAGCACGGCTACACCAAGATGCTACTTGCCGCCGAACCGACCGGCACCAAGGCGCCGCCGCCTCCGAATGCCCCTGTCCTGCTTGAAGGCAGAAACGTCGAGGTGACCTTCAAGATCGGCGGCGGATTTCTTGGCGGCGAGCCGCTGCTGCTGCGCGCCGTCGATCGCATTTCGATACGGCTGAAGCGCAACCAGACGATCGGCATCGTCGGCGAATCCGGCTCGGGAAAATCGACGCTCGGCCGCGCCTTGCTGCGGCTCCTGCCCAGCGACGGTATCATCCGGCTTGGTGACCGCGACATTTCCCACGCCGACCGCCAGGCGATGAGGCCGCTGCGGCGCGAATTGCAGCTGGTTTTCCAGGATCCGTTCGGCTCGCTGTCGCCACGCATGACCGTCGGCCAGATCATCACCGAGGGGCTTCTGGTCCATGAGCCCAATCTGTCGGGCAGGCAGCGCGATCTCCGCGCGGTCGATGCCTTGCTCGAAGTCGGGCTCGACCCGAACACGCGCAACCGCTATCCGCATGAATTCTCCGGCGGTCAGCGGCAGCGCATCGCCATTGCGCGCGCCATGATACTCAAGCCTAAAGTGGTGGTGCTGGACGAGCCGACCTCGGCGCTGGACCGCTCCGTGCAGAAGCAGATCGTCGAATTGCTACGCAAGCTGCAGGCCGACCACGAGCTGTCCTATCTGTTCATCAGCCACGATCTCGCCGTCGTGCGCGCCATGGCCGACTACATCATCGTCATGAAGCAGGGCAAGATCGTCGAGGAGGGACCGGCCGAGGCGATCTTCAGCAATCCGCAGGCAACCTATACGCAGACACTGATGGCCGCGGCCATCGACGTGACGCGATTTCGCCTGAGCGCATAGCGCGATTGGTCAGAACTGCGGCGGATGGTGGTTGTTTCGGGAACAAAAACAGCTAAGCCGCTGTTTTTCTGGTCGGAGTGGCAGGATTTGAACCTGCGACCCCATCGTCCCGAACGATGTGCGCTACCAGGCTGCGCTACACTCCGTGACCAGACCGCGGGCTTATAGCCGCCGCGTTTGGTTACTGCAAGCGCCAATGGCAGCGCTTCTGTCGCATTTCTTTCGCTTTCGCCGCCACGTCATACAGGTTTCAGTTTCCTGTCGCACAAACACGGCTTAAAGGGCTTCTGGGTAACCGTCCACTTGCCTCGAAGCACCTGATTCAGCCGCCTGGAGTTTGCAGCCTTGTCGATGAAGATCATTAGCGATGTCGGACCAAACACTTTTGAGTTTGAAACCTCGGCGCTGATCAAGCCGTCCGGATTTCGCGAATATGATGCGCGCTGGTGGTTCGGCCATCCCGGCTCGAACGGAACGCCGGAACTCAATCTGATTGGCGTCCAGGCGCTCGGCATGGGGCTCGGCACGCTGATCCGTCGCCTGGGTGCCGGACCCGACATCGTCACCGGTCACGATTTCCGCTCCTATTCGCTTGCCATAAAGCTGGCCCTGGTTTCCGGGCTGATGGCGGCCGGCGCACGGGTCAAGGATGTCGGGCTTGCCCTGTCGCCGATGGCTTATTTCGCCCAGTTCGCGCTCGACACGCCGTCCGTTGCCATGGTCACTGCCTCGCACAACGAGAATGGCTGGACCGGCGTCAAAATGGGCGCGGCGCGCCCGCTGACTTTTGGTCCGGAGGAGATGAGTGCGTTGAAGGCGATCGTGCTCTCCGGCGATTTCGATCTTGTCGGTGGCGGCTCCTATGACTTCGTTGCGGACTTCCGCAAAACCTACCTTGACGATCTGACAGCGGGAAAGCGTATCTCGAGGAAGCTCAAGGTGGTGGCCGCCTGCGGCAACGGCACCGCCGGGGCTTTCGCTCCCGAGGCACTGGAAAGGATCGGCTGCGAGGTGATCCCGCTCGACGTCGAGCTTGATCATACGTTCCCCAATTACAATCCCAACCCCGAAGACATGCAGATGCTGCACGCCATTCGCGACAAGGTGCTGGAAACGGGCGCCGATGTCGGGCTAGGCTTCGACGGCGACGGCGATCGCTGCGGCGTGGTGGACAATGAAGGCAACGAGATTTTCGCCGACAAGGTCGGCGTCATGCTGGCACGCGACATTTCGCACCTCTATCCCGGCTCGACTTTCGTCGTCGACGTCAAGTCGACCGGATTGTTCATGACTGACAAGGTGTTGCGGGAAAATGGCGCGGTCACCGACTATTGGAAAACCGGTCACTCCTATATCAAACGGCGCGTCGCCGAACTCGGCGCCGCCGCCGGTTTCGAAAAATCGGGCCATTTCTTCTTCAATCCGCCGATCGGCCGCGGCTATGACGATGGCCTGATCACGGCCATCGCCATATGCCAGATGCTGGATCGCAGCCCGCAAAGCAGCATGGCCGACCTCTATCGCGATCTCCCGCTGACCTTCGGCACGCCGACCATGTCGCCACACTGCGCCGACGAGCTCAAATACGGCGTCGTCGAGCGCGTCGTAGGCGACTTTCGCAAGATGAAGGACGACGGCGCGGTCTTCGCCGGCCAGAAGATCGCCGAACTGATCACCGTCAACGGCGTCAGGGTCGTGGCGGAGGATGGTACCTGGGGGTTGGTGCGCGCATCATCGAACAAGCCGGAGCTTGTGGTGGTGGTGGAGAGCCCGGTATCGTCCGAACGGCGCCGGCAGATGTTCGAAGCCGTCGATGCGGTGCTGCGCCGCAGCCCCGAAGTCGGCGCCTACAATCAGACCTTTTGAGCACGAGGCTTGTTTTCATGACCGAACGGATCGTCAGTTTTGTGATGAGCGGCGGCGTCGGCTCGCGGCTGTGGCCGTTGTCGCGCGAGGACAATCCCAAGCAGTTCCATGATTTCTCGGGCGACGGCTCAATGCTGGCCAAGACGCTGCGCCGGTTGACCGCGCGGCCGGAAGGCGAAACGCCGGTTTTCCTGATTGCCTCGGAAAGGCATGCCGACCGCGTTCATGCCGACATTGCCGGTCACGAGCTTTCCGGCGGCGGCCCGCTGTTCGAGCCGACCGGACGCAACACCGCCGCGGCCGTCGCCTTGGCAAGCCTGCGCACGCTGTCGGAATTCGGCGACAGCCTGGTGCTGGTGGTGCCGTCCGATCATGAGATCGCGACGCCACAGCAATTCTGGCGGAGCATCGAGGCCGGCACGGCGGCCGCGCGCCAAGGCAGGCTGGTGGTGTTCGGCATCAAGCCCGCCCAACCCGAGACCGGTTACGGCTACATCGAGGTGGCCGGCGAGCGCGATGGCATCTGCGATGTCTCGCGTTTCGTCGAAAAACCCGATCTCGCCACGGCGCAGAGCTATCTCGAGGCCGGCAATTTCTACTGGAACACCGGCATCTTCCTGTTTCGCGCCAGTGCCATGCGCGACGCGTTCATGGCCTTCCAGCCCGACATCTGGAGTGCCACAGAGGCTGCCTACCAGGCTGCGACATCGGATCTTTCCGGCCTCTACATGCCTCTGGATCTCTATGCCGCCATCCCATCGACATCGATCGACTATGCGATCATGGAGCGCGCCAGCGGCATCGCCATGGTGCCGGCCGGCTTTCGCTGGAACGATCTCGGCTCCTGGCAATCGCTGCTCGACGTCGGTCCCTCCGACACGCAGGGCAATGTCATCGTCGGCGATGTCGTCGCCATCGATTGCGAGAACTCCTATATCCGCAGCGACGGCCGCCTGCTGTCGGCCATAGGCCTGAAGGACGTCGCCATCGTGTCGACCGCCGACGCCACTTTCGTTGCTCCGGTCAGTCACAGCCAGAACGTCAAGAAGATCGTCGAGCAGCTCGAAAAAAGCGGCCGCCTTGAGACCAGGTTCACGCCCGCCGACGACCGCGTCATCGAAAGCGGCGCCTGGCAGCGCCGCGTGCACCATTGGCTGTTCGAGGAGACGGTGCCGTTGTGGTCGACGGTCGGCGTCGATGAGCGCCACGGCGGGTTCCACGAGGCGCTCGGCTTCGATGCCGCCCCGCTGATGAAACCCAAGCGCATGCGCACGCAGGCCAGGCAGATCTACGCCTTCGCCGTCGCCAAGGCGCGCGGCTGGAACGGCCCGGCCGATCGGCTGATCAGCCACGGCCTCGAATTCATGGCTAGGCACGGACGTACCGACAATGGCGGCTGGGTACGCACGCTCAACGTCGACGGCACCGTCGCCGACGCCGCCGAGGATGCCTATGACCATTCCTGCGTGCTCCTGGCGCTGGCGCATGCCCATATGTGCGGCAATCCCGATGCGTTGCGGCTTGGCCAGGAGACCTTTGCGTTTATCGACGCGCATCTCGAGGACGAACGCCTGACCGGCTTCCGCGAGACCTCGAGCGGCGAGGGCGAGCGCCGCTCCAACCCGCACATGCATCTGCTCGAGGCATTCCTGGCCTGGCATCAGGCGACCGGCGAGCGCGCCTATCTTCGTCGCGCCGCGCGCATCGTCGATCTATTTCGCAGCCATTTCTTCGACCCGGAAAGCTGGACGCTGGGTGAGTATTTCGACCATGAATGGCGGCCGGCCCCTGGCGGGAAGGGCACGTGGACCGAACCCGGCCATCATTTCGAATGGGCCTCGCTGCTGGTTGACTTCGCCGGGCGCAGCGGCCAGAGCGGCTTGACCGGCCTTGCCCGGAAGCTTTACGCGTCGGCGATTGCCAATGGCCTGAACCGCGCCACGGGCCTCGCTTACGGCGCCGTGTCGCGGCAAGGACTGCCGCTCGACCGCGTCTCGCGCAGCTGGCCGCAGGCCGAAGCGATCAAGGCGGCGATCGCGCTGGACGGTTCGGGCGGTCCCGACCTGAAGCCGGAAATCGAGGCGCGTGTCGGCCGGCTGTTCCGCTGGCACATCAATCCGGCACCGCTCGGCCTGTGGATCGACCGCATTGACGAGCGTGGCCGCTCCTTGGCGAGCGAGGTGCCGGCCAGCATCTTCTATCATCTCGTCTGCGCGCTGACGCAGTATCTGGACGGCACGGCGCCCAAGGATCAGTACGGGCTGGCGACATCACCCGTCTCGACGTAGACCGACTTCAGCTGCGAATAAAGCGCCAGTGCCGCGAGCGAATTCTCGCGGCCGATGCCGGACTGCTTGAAGCCGCCGAAGGGGATTTCGACCGGCGTCAGATTGTAGGCGTTGATCCAGCAGATGCCGGCCTGCAGTTCGGCGATGACACGATGGGCGCGCGCCAGGTCGCGCGTGAACACGCCGGCGGCGAGGCCGAATTCGGTATCGTTGGCGCGATCGATCACCTCGTCCTCGCTGTCGAATTTCAGCACGCTCATGACCGGCCCGAAAATCTCCTCGCGGGCGATGCGCATCGTGTCGACGACACCGGTGAACACCGTCGGCTCGACGAAGAAGCCGCCCTGAAAACCCTGCAGCGAAGGCACGTTGCCGCCGCAGGCGAGCACCGCGCCATCCTGCTTGCCGGCCTCGATGTAAGAGACCACCTTGTCGTGCTGCGCCTTCGAGACCAGCGGCCCCATCTGCGTGTCCGGATCGAGCGGATCGCCGATGCGGATTTTCTTCGTCCGTTCGGTCAGCCTCTCGACGAAACGGTCATGGATGCTACTCTGCACGAAGACCCGCGTGCCGTTGGAGCAGATCTGGCCGGTCGAATAGAAATTGCCGAGCATCGCGCCGCCGATGGCGTTTTCGAGGTTGGCGTCTTCGAAGACGATCAGCGGCGACTTGCCGCCGAGCTCCATCGTCGCGTGCTTCATCTTCGAGCCGGCGAGCGACAGCACTTTGCGGCCGGTCGGCACCGAGCCGGTCACCGAGACCTTGGCGACGACATCGTGGCCGACAAGGCCGGCGCCGACATCGCCAAAACCCTGCACGACGTTGAACAGCCCGTCGGGCAGCCCGGCCTCGGTGTAGATTTCGGCGAGCGCCAGCGCTGAAAGCGGCGTGTTCTCCGACGGCTTGAACACCATCGCATTGCCCATGGCGAGCGCGGGAGCGGATTTCCAGCCGGCGATCTGGATCGGGTAGTTCCAGGCGCCGATGCCGACGCAAACGCCGAGCGCCTCGCGCCGGGTATAGGCAAAGGGACCGCCGAGATCGATGGCCTCGCCATTAAAGGCGGTGACGGCACCGCCGAAATACTCGAGGCAGTCGGCCGCCGACGGGGCGTCCGCAACCAGCGTCTCCTGGATAGGCTTACCGGTATCCAGCGTCTCGATGCGCGCCAGATCGGCATTGCGCGCGCGCAAAATGTCGGCGGCGCGGCGCAGGATGCGGCCGCGCTCGACCGGCTTCAGCCGCGCCCAGGCCGGCTGTGCCGCACGCGCGGCCTCGATCGCGAGTTCCAGCACGTTCGGCGTCGCCGAGCGCAGCATGGCGATGGTCTCGCCGGTTGCCGGATAGATAACCGGCAGCGCTGCGCCGCGCTCGTCGTCGATATAGCGGCCGTTGACATAATGCGATGCCGTTGGCTGGGCGCGCATGACTGTTCTCCAAATCGTCTTGTCGCGGCATGCGGAATATGCGTCCGCCGGATCATGGCCTATCTGTCCGACACCTGCCAGCGCGGATTGATCCATGGTTCCTGGTTGGACGGTGGCAGCGGCGTACGCCCTAGAATGTGGTCGGCGGCTTTCTCGCCGGTCATGATCGACGGCGCGTTGAGATTGCCGTTGGTGACGCGTGGAAAGATCGAGGAATCGGCGACCCGAAGCCCTTCGACGCCAATGACGCGGCATTCCGGATCGACGACGCTCATCGCATCATCGGCACGGCCCAACTTGCAGGTGCCGCAAGGGTGGTAGGCGCTTTCGGCGTGGTCGCGAATGAAGGCGTCGAGCTCTTCATCCGATTGTACATGCGAGCCCGGCGACAGTTCCTTGCCTCGGTACGGATCGAAGGCCGCTTGCCCGAAGATCTCGCGGGTCAGCCGGATGCAGTGGCGGAACTCCGTCCAGTCGTCCGGATGCGACATGTAGTTGAAGCGGATCACCGGGTTCGATTTGGGATCGGGCGAGCGCAGCGTGACTGAACCGCGCGACTTCGACCGCATCGGCCCGACATGCGCCTGGAAACCATGCGCCTTGGCCGCCGCCTTGCCGTCATAGCGGACCGCGGCCGGGATGAAGTGATACTGGATATCGGGATAGTCGACGCCGGCGCGCGAGCGCACGAAGGCGGCCGCCTCGAAATGATTGGTGGCACCGAGGCCGGATTTGAAGAACAGCCATTGTGCCCCGATCAGCGCCTTCGAGAACGGGTTCAAGACGGAGTTCAGCGTGATCGGCTTTGTCGATTCCTGCTGGATGTAAAGTTCCATATGGTCCTGCAGATTGCGGCCGACTCCGGGCCGGTCGGCGATCACCGGGATGCCGTTCTCCCTAAGGTGCTGGCCGGGGCCGATGCCGGACAGCATCAGGATCTTGGGCGAGTTGATCGAGGACGCGGCCACGATCACCTCGCGTCGCGCTCTGACCACCTGAATCCGTTTGCGCACTTCGATCTCGACGCCGGTGGCGCGTTGATTCTCGATGATTACCCGCCGGGCGAAACCCTTGACCAGGCTGACATTTTTCCGCCTCAGCGCCGGCCTCAGATAGGCGCTCGCGGCCGACCAGCGACGGCCGCCGCGGATGGTCTGCTCCATCGGCCCAAAGCCTTCCTGCTTCGCGCCGTTATAGTCGTCGGTCAGCTCGAAACCGGCCTGACGGCCTGCCTCGACGAAGGCGCCGTAGAGTGGGTTCGTCCTCGAGCCGCGCTGCACAGTCAGCGGGCCGCCGTGGCCGCGCCAGCCATTCTCGCCGCCATTGCTGTCCTCCATGCGCTTGAAGTACGGGAGCACATCGGCAAAGCCCCAGCCGGTCGCGCCCTGTTCGGCCCAATGGTCGAAGTCGCGGGCATGGCCGCGCACATAGACCATGCCGTTGATCGACGACGAGCCGCCGATGACCTTGCCGCGCGGCGTCGCCAGTACGCGGCCGCCGAGGTGCGGCTCCGGCTCGCTGGCAAAGCCCCAGTCGTAGAGGCTCATATTGAGCGGGATCGACAGTGCCGACGGCATCTGGATCAGCGGGCCGATATCGCTGCCGCCATATTCGATGACGATCACCGAATGCTTGCCGTCCTCCGACAGCCGGTAGGCCATGGCCGAACCGGCCGAGCCGGAGCCGATGATGACGAAATCCGCTTCAAGCATGGTTCATGCGCGCCCGTGGTTCATATGCGCAATGAAATCGGCCAGCGAGACGTTGCCGCCGGTTGCCATTACGAGAACGGTCTTGCCGGTGACGTCGACCTTGCCGCCGAGCAACGCCGCCAGCGAAGCAGCGCCGGATGGCCCGAGCACCAGCTTCAGCCGCTCGAAGGCGAGGCGCATGGCGCGCCGCACCGAAGCATCGTCGACGGTAACGCCGCGAACGCCGGCGGCCTTCACCGCTGCGAACGGCGCGTCGCCGGGCCGCCGCGACATCAGCCCGTCGCAGATCGATTTCGGTCCGATCGGCATGGTTTCGATGGCGCCATGCGCGAGCGACGAGCCCATGCCGTCAAAACCTTCCGGCTCGACGCCGATGATCTTCGTGGCTGGCGACAGATAGTGAAAGGCCAGTGAAACACCGCCGATCAGGCCGCCGCCGCCGACCGAGCAGAACAAGAGATCGGCCTCCGCTTGCCTGGCGGCGATCTGGTCGAGTGCCTCCAGCCCGGCACCGGCCTGGCCGGCGACGATCTCCGGATCGTCGAACGGGTGCAGCAGCGCCAGGCCTTCGCTCGCAGCGATCTCGCGCGCCTTGGCGGCGGCGACTTCCTCACGCGCGCGCTCGCCATGGTCAGTCAGCACCACGCGCGCGCCGTAACCCAATGTGGCGTCGCGCTTGGCGGCCGGCGCGTCGATCGGCATGACGATGGTGACGGGAATGCCAAGCGCTTGGCCAGCCGCCGCTAGCCCCTGCGCGAAATTGCCGGAGGAGTAGGCGACGACGCCCTTTTTGGCTTCGTCAGGCGAGAGCTTCTTCAGCCGCCAGTAGGCGCCGCGCACCTTGAACGATCCTGCCCATTGCAGCGATTCGGCCTTGACGAAGACGCGGGCGGCGCCGGTCTCGCGCGCGAGTGCCGCCGATTCCAGCAGCGGCGTAACCTGCGTCGCCTTGGAGGTGACGGCATAGGCCTGCCTGAGATGGTCGAGCGAGGGGACGAGACTATCTGCCATCATTCGCCTCGCGGAAAGCGCTTCTGCTCTTCGAGCAGGTCGAGGTTCATGTGGTTGCGCATGTAGCGCTCCGATGCCTTCTGCAGCGGCTGGAATTCCCAGGGATAATGGGTGCCGTTGCGCAGCGCCGGGTAGACCACCCAGCGGCGTGCCTGGCTGGCACGCACCGCCGCGTCGAAGGCCGCCATGTCCCAGCGCGCCCGCACCTTGTCGGTGAAAGCGGCCACCAATGCCGCATTGGCCGGATCGGCGGCGAGATTGGTCAGTTCCTGCGAATCCGATTCAAGATCAAACAGTTGCGGCGGATCGATCTCGCAATGGATGAATTTGTAGCGGCCCTCGCGCATCGCCACCATCGGCGCATTGGAGCCTTCGGCGGCATATTCCATCAGCACCAGCGCGGAGCGTTTCTTTCCGTTCAGCAACGGCAGCAGCGACTGGCCGTCAGTCCACGGCGCAATCGCGCTGATGTCGATGCCGGCGAGGTCGCAAAGCGTCGGCGTCACGTCGAGATTGGAGACCGGCGTGCCGATCAGGCCGGCGGCGATGCCCTTGCCGGCGATCATCAGCGGCACCCGCGCCGAACCTTCGAAAAAGCACATCTTGAACCACAGGCCGCGCTCGCCCAGCATGTCGCCATGGTCCGAGCAGAACAGGATGATCGTGTCGTCGAGCATGTGTGTGTGCTCGAGCACCGACATCAATTCGCCGAGCTTGTCGTCGAGATAGGAGATATTGGCGAAATAGCCGCGCCGTGCGCGGCGTATCTGCTCAGCGGTGATGTCGAACCTGTCATAGTCGCTGGCGCGGTAGAGCCGCTGCGAATGCGGGTCCTGCCTGTCGTAGGGAATGAAGCCGACCTCAGGCTCGAGCGCCGGGCAATCCTCGTAGAGGTCCCAGTATTGCCGCCGTGCGACGTAAGGATCGTGCGGATGGGTGAAGGAAACCGTCAAGCACCAGGGCCGATGTGCGGCATCGTCGGAGACGCGGGCAAAATCATAAAGCTTCTGCACCGCATGGAAGGCGACCTCGTCGTCATATTCCAGCTGGTTGGTGATCTCGGCAGTACCGGCGCCGCTGACGGAGCCGAGATTGTGATACCACCAGTCGATGCGCTCGCCGGGTTTGCGATAGTCGGGTGTCCAGCCGAAATCGGCCGGATAGATGTCGGTGGTCAGCCGCTCCTCGAAACCGTGCAACTGGTCCGGCCCGACGAAATGCATCTTGCCGGAGAGGCAGGTGTGATAACCTGCGGCGCGCAGATGATGGGCAAAGGTCGGGATCGAAGACGCGAATTCGGCGGCGTTGTCATAGACCCCGGTGCGTGACGGCAACTGGCCGCTCATGAATGCGGCGCGGCCCGGCGCGCAGAGCGGCGAGGCCGTGTAATTGTTGCAAAAACGCGCCGAACGCGCGGCGAGCGCCTTCAGATGCGGCGCGTGCAGGAAGTCCGCCGGCCCATCCGGAAACAGCGTTCCGTTGAGCTGATCGACCATGACGATCAGGATGTTGGGTCGCTTGGATGTCACTGCTTCTGCCGTCCGCTGAGCTTCGTTTCGAGATAGTCCTCGACCAGTGCAATCGCGGTCGCGGCATCGGGAACACCGTCCTTCAGCGCGCGCCTGATATAGAGCCCGTCGATCAGCGCCGCGGTCGCTTCGGCGACCCGGTCGGCCTCGCTTCTCGGCAGGATGCCGGCCAGCCCGCTGAGCAGATTGGAATGCAGCCGGCGCGCATAGACCTTGAGCAGCCGGCGGAGTGCTGCCGATTTCTGCGCCTCGACATAGAAGGCGAGCCAGGCGGCGATCGTTTCGGGCTGGAACTGGATGTCGGAGAAATTGACCGCGACCACCGCCGAGACGCGCTGGCGCGCCGTGCCGGCCGCGCGAAGTGCACGGCGCGTATCGGCGGTGAGCTCGCTCAGGATGTGCCGCATCGTCGCCAACAGCAATTCGTCCTTGACGCCGAAATAATGGTGGGCAAGCGCCGAGGACACGCCGGCGCGCCCGGCGATTTCCGACATCGTCACATCAAGCGAACCGCGCTCGCCGATCGCCGAGATCGTTGCGTCGATGAGCGCCCTGCGGCGCAACGGCTCCATTCCGAGTTTCGGCATTCCTGCTCCGGCCTGTTGGGACAAGATTATTTTTTATTGACGCATCAATCAACAAAAATCCGACCTGATTTGCTGGCAAAAGCCAGGCACTATGACCAGATGATCAAGATCAAGCGATTGTGCGGTTCTGGCCCCTTCACGAGGCCTGCGAAACGGTTCATGCTTGAACAATGCTGATGCGCGCGCAGTATCGCGTAGCCCGGGTCCACAGGATGGAGATCGCCATGACAGCATGCATCGTCGGTTGGGCGCATTCGCGCTTCGGCAAGCTCGAAGGCGAGACGCTGGAGGGCCTGATCACCAAGGTGGCAGTCGAGGCGCTCGATCATGCCGGCATCGGTCCAGATGACGTCGACGAGATCGTGCTCGGCCACTTCAACGCCGGGTTTTCCGCCCAGGATTTCACCGCGAGCCTGGTCCTCCAGGCCGATGACCGGCTGCGCTTCAAGCCGGCGACCCGCGTCGAGAACGCCTGCGCCACCGGCTCGGCGGCGGTCAGGCAAGGCATCCGCGCCATCGACGCCAATGCCGCCCGTATCGTGCTGGTGGTCGGCGCCGAGCAGATGACGACGACGCCCGGTCCCGAGATCGGCAAGAACCTGCTCAAGGCCTCGTATCTGCCGGAGGACGGTGACACGCCGGCAGGCTTCGCTGGCGTCTTCGGCAAGATCGCCCAAGCCTATTTCCAGCGCTACGGCGACCAATCGGATGCGCTGGCGATGATCGCCGCCAAGAACCACAAGAACGGCGTCGACAATCCCTACGCGCAGATGCGCAAGGATTTCGGCTACGAGTTCTGCCGGCAGGAAAGCGAAAAAAACCCCTTCGTCGCCGGTCCGCTGAAGCGCACAGACTGCTCGCTGGTGTCGGACGGTGCCGCCGCGCTTGTCCTTGCCGACACGGCCACGGCGCTGAAGATGCGCCGCGCCGTCGCCTTCCGCGCCAATGAGCATGTTCAGGATTTCCTGCCGATGTCGAAGCGCGACATTCTCGCCTTCGAAGGCTGCGAGCAGGCCTGGAACCAGGCGCTGAAGCAGGCGGGCGTGACGCTCGGCGACCTGTCCTTCGTCGAGACGCATGACTGTTTCACCATCGCCGAACTGATCGAGTATGAGGCGATGGGCTTGGCCAAGCCGGGCGAGGGCGCCAAGCTGGCCCTGGATGGCGAGACGGCGAAAGATGGAAGGCTGCCGGTCAATCCGTCGGGCGGGCTGAAGGCCAAGGGCCATCCGATCGGCGCCACCGGCGTATCCATGCATGTGCTGGGCGCCATGCAGCTCGTCGGCGAGGCGGGCGGCATCCAGGTGCCGGGAGCAAAGCTCGGCGGCATCTTCAACATGGGCGGCGCCGCGGTCGCCAACTACGTTTCCATTCTCGACCGGATCAGATAAACCCGCCCGCATTTGCGGGAGGTGACATGACAAATCCGGTTCTGGTCGAAGTCTTGCGCAGCGCAATCGTCGAGAGCGCCCATCGCGGCGCTGTTGCCGTCTTCGACGCTGACGGCAAGCCTGTCTGGGAGATCGGCGACACGGCACAGCCGGTGTTCCCGCGTTCGGCGGTCAAGGCGATCCAGGCGCTGCCGCTGGTCGAGAGCGGCGCTGCCGATGCCTACGGCTTCGGTGACCGGGAGCTGGCGCTGGCCTGCGCCTCCCATTCCGGCGAGCCGCCACATGTCGAGCTGGCGCGCGCCATGCTGGCGAAAGCCGGCCTCGACGAGACGGCACTCGAATGCGGTGCGCATTGGCCGTCGAGCCACGGGGCGACGCTGGCGCTCGCGCGCGCCGGCCGTGCGCCGAACACCTTGCACAACAATTGTTCCGGCAAGCACTCAGGCTTCCTATGCACCTGCGTTCACAGCGGCATCGCCCATCGTGGTTACGTCAAGGCTGGCCATGCTTCGCAGGAGATGGTGCGCGAAGCGATGCAGGCGGTGACCGGTGCTGCCCATGACGCCGATCACCGCGGCACCGACGGCTGCTCGATTCCGACCTATGCCGTGCCGTTGCGCAGCTTTGCCCTTGGCTTTGCCCGCATGGCGACAGGTGCCGGCTTCGAGCCGGTGCGCGCCCGGGCGGCGAAGCGGCTGCTTTCTGCCTGCATGGCCGAGCCGTTTTTCGTCGCCGGCACGGGCAGGTCCGATGTCGCGATGATGGAGGCCGCGCCGGGCCGGATTTTCGTCAAGGGAGGCGCCGAAGGTGTTTTTTGCGCCGCCCTTCCGGAGCTCGGCCTTGGCATCGCGCTGAAATGCGACGATGGCGCCGGCCGCGCCGCTGAAGTGATGGTCGCGGCCGTGCTGGCTAAGCTGCTGCACGCCGACCAGGCGCTCGCTGCGAAATTGATCGAACAGGCAAATCCGCCCGTCGAGAGCCGGATCGGCGCCAAGGTCGGCGCGCTCCGGCCGACGGCCACCCTCAACTGACGTGGTTGCGCTCGACGGTCAAATGCGCGTAGCCGGCATTGCCTGATGCGGCGAGGTCACCGGTCACTCGCTCGGCCCAGCGTTGGCCGACGATCGCGCCGTTCTGGACTCGGTCGATGACATTGTCGGAGATGATTGCCGTTCCGGCACCTTCGACCACGCTGACGACGATGCCGGTTCCGGCCTTGCGGACGATGTTTCCCGTGGCGACCACATTGCGCATGAACGGTCCCCAGCCGATCTGCATGCCGTAGAGCGGCGCATTCTCGACGACATTGCCGGAAACGGTGGTGTCGGCCTCGACGCTGATGCCGACGCCGAAGCCGGGCGCGTCCGCAGGGTAGGGACCGCTGGTCGACAGGTTGCGGACGATGTTGCCGGAGCACACGCCCATGCGGCCGCCTTCGTTGAAGTTGACGATCGAAATACCGTTCGCAGCACCATCGACGATGTTGTTGCCGATGACGGCGCCTTCGAACGAGAATTCGGAATACACGGCCGTCTCGCCCGAACGCGAGCAGGTGTTGCCGGTGATCTGCAAATTGCTGGAACTGTTGGCGCGGATCGCCGAGAACGCGCAATCCGAGACAATATTGCCGGAGATGATGACGTTGCCGGCGCGGAACGCATTGATGCCGTTGCCGTTCTGGCCGGTTCCGCCGCTGCGCGCCTGGATGCGCTCGATCCGGTTGCCGCTGACGATGGTGCCGTCTTCCGCCGCCTGCCAGCGGTGCACGAAGATGCCGCCATTGGCGCAGTCGGAGACGCTATTGCCTGATATTTCCAGGCCATCGGCCTCGACCGAATAGATGCCGGCATCGGCCGCACCGGATATCGCCGAGCGCTCGATTCGGCCCGAGGCATGTTCGAGCGCCAGACCGTTCTTGCCGCTGCCGGTCATCTGGCAGTTGTCGACGACCAGATGGGCGATGCGGCGCAGATCGAGCAGGCCTTGCGTGTAGTCGCCCATCCAGCGGTTGCTGCCATCGAACACCAGCCCGCTGAGTTCGATATGCTCGGCCCGTTCGGCCATAATGAGATGGCCATTGCCGCCATAGACGATCCGCGATGCGCCCGGCACGCCGGACAGGCGCACGCGGCCGGGCAGCGACAGGTTGGAAACGATATAGATCCCCGGCGGCAGGAACACCGGCATGTCGCGGTCGTGCGCGTCGCGCAGCAGCTTGGTGAAAGCCTTGCTCTGATCGTCTAGCGCGCCGGGCCGGACGCCGCGCTCGGTCGCGTTGATCGCGCCACGCATCGCGGCTTTCTCGATGCCGGGAAGGTTTTTCGCCGCTGCCTTGCCGAGCGAAAGCCCCATGACGGCAAAGCCGGCGGTCTGCGCAAGCAGCGTTCGTCTGTTCAACATCGGCACAGATCCTTGCGTCCAACGCTCACGCCGCAGGATTCGTGCCAGACTAGCCCGGTCGAACTCGTGGTGAAAATCTGACGCTTGGCCCCTATTCGATCCTCGTTGGCTCAGCGATCACCGCATTTACCCCGTTGAAGGCAAGTTGCAGGAATGTCTGGTCGATCTCCGCGGGGGACAGCTTCGTATCCCTCTCAAGCCACCAGTGCATCACTTCAAAGAACGCGCCAACGATGAAGCGTGTGGCGATCTCAAGTCTGGCCCCGCCTTGATCACCTTGGATATTCGCCAACTCATGGCGAACCTGCCTGCTTATCCAGCCGCGGATCTCTTCTGGCATTTCGCGCTTTTTCCCGCCCATCAGCGCACGGTGCATCTCCCGCGTGGCAAGAGCATGCTCGAACACCGGACCGCTGAAGGAAAAGCCCTTGGCGTTTCGCTGCGAATAGCGTTCGGCACCGTGCGCCTGCAAGGTCTTCAGATGGTCGTCGATCGTTGCTTTCCTCAAGCGGTCCTTGTCGGGATAGTGTGTGTAGAAAGTCGAGCGGCCGACATCGGCTTCCCTGCAGATATCCTCGACCGTGATCGCCGTATATCCCTTCTCGGCGGTCAGTCTGAAAAGCGCCTGCTGCAGTCGGCTGCGGGTCCTGGCGACCCGACGGTCGATCGGTCCGGCTGGCATCGGCAACATCCTTTTCCGGCCAAAGGACACCAAATCGTCCAGTATTGGGCGCGTCGGTGCGATGTGGCCAGTAAAACTGATACTGGACACACTGTCCAGTATCCTATGCTCTTGCGGAAGGCCCAGCGCGATGCACGGCTGGCCGGAGATAAAGCAATGCACCAACGTCTTTTCGGAACAATAGTTGGAGGGCATGCGCTAGTCGCGCTCGTCAAAGTGGCCGTGGTGCTCGCGGCATTTTTCTCGTTGGGACAGGCAAATGCGGTCTTTTCCTTGGGAGTTCCCGTCCTCCTGCTTCATGCTGGTGCACTCGTCGTAGTCGCGAGCTTATTGATATGGCAAAGCGCTCACGGGCGGCTGTCCGCCAAGGACCGCAGACCGGCCGCCGGCGAGGAGAAGGCGCCGCATGTCGGCATCACGCTTCATTCCGCCGCCCTGTACGATATGCTGGCGTGGCTTCTGACCTTCGGTCGCGAACGTGCTTTTCGCGAAAGGATATTAAGCTTTGCGGAGCTGAAACCGGGAGAAGTGGTCCTGGATGTCGGGTGCGGCACCGGCACCACCGCGCTCCTCGTCAGACAGAAGGTGGGGCCGGAGGGGCGTGTGGACGGCGTCGACGCCTCCGCCGAAATGGTTGCGCGCGCAACGGCAAAGGCCCGGCGGGCCGGGTTACAAGTCGGGTTCTCGACCGCCACCGCTCAGGAACTGCCTTTCAAGGATGGGGAATTTGATGTCGTCCTCAGCACGCTGATGTTCCACCATCTTCCGAAGAAGGGCCGCGAGGATTTTGGCAGAGAAGCCTTCCGCGTCCTGAAGCCGGGCGGTCGCGTGCTTATTGTCGATTTTGCAAAACCGCCGCGCCGGAAGAGCACGTTTCGGCTCCACCGGCATGGTTACGTCGATTTGGACAAAATCGCAGCGGATCTCGGCCGGCTCGGCTTCAATATCGCTGAGCGAGGCGACGTCGGAACCAAGGGGCTCCGCTATCTAATTGCGCAGCCGGACCTTAGCCTTACGGCGCTCTAAGCGCGATAGCGCGTTGAGGCATTCGCATGGTCAGCTTTACACCCCAAGCAGCTGTTACTGAGCTTCATCAGCAATGGCTTGTGGAGTCGCCATTGCAAGCCTAAGTTCGTCGGATGAGCAGGGCCTTCACCCGCGAGGAAGACAGCGAAAACGCCATCGCCGGCATCGGCGAGCGGCCGATCAGCCATCACCGCAATCTGGTCACGGAACGCGGCATGGCGCTGATCGATGCCGAGGTGGCCGCTCTGCGCGACGAACTGGGCAGAGCCGAGAAGAGGGCCGACCGCGAGCGCATCGCGCTGGTGTCGCGTGATCTCCGCTATTGGACGGCGCGGCGTGAAAGCGCCGAGCTTTCGGTGCCCGAACCGGGCAGCGACCTGGTTCGTTTCGGCATGGGTGTCACCCTGGAAAGCGACGACGGCAAGAAGGTGCACTGGAAGATCGTCGGCGAGGACGAAGCCAATCCGGGCAAAGGGACAATTTCCCATATGTCGCCGATGGCGATGGCGCTGTTCGGCAAGAAGGTCGGCGAAGTTGCCGTGGTCAACGGCAAGGAATGGGAGATCGTCAAGCTCTCCGACAGTTAGTCTTCGAGTTTGACGACATGATCGCGGAAGAACGCCGCGGCACCAGCCTCGTCGATTTCGCCGGCGGCGACGCCCATGACGAATTCGTAAAGCATGCCGTCATTGGCCGACAGGGCATAACCATTCACAATCAGAAATGCGCCGGCCGCGACAATGGCCGTGCGTTTGTTGCCGTCCACAAAGGAATGATTTCTGGCAATGCCGAAGACATAGGTGGCTGCGAATTCCTCAACCGACGGGTCTCCGCAGTTGGCCTTGTTTTCGGCGCGAGCGAGCGCCGATTCGAGGGCATTTTCATCCCTCAAGCCTTGTGCTCCGCCGTGTCGGCGCAACTGCTCCGCGTGCATCGCTTCGACTGCACGCCGCGTCAGAAACTCCCAGCTCATTCGGCGAGCTTCTGAAGCGCGACCTTGTATTTGTCCATGACCTCGCGGGCGGCTTTCATTTGCTGCTCGAAGCTGTCGTCCACCGGCTTCAGCGCAAGGCCGTCACCTGTTTCGACGATTTGAAGCTGGTCGCCAGCCTTCAGGTTCAGGCGGTCGAGAAGCTCCCTCGGCAGGATCACGCCTTCGGAATTGCCGATCTTGCGAATGGTCGTGTTCATGGTGAGGCATCCTGTTGCAACGCTGATTATAACTCAGCGTGCTTCTTGTTACAACAGACATTATAACAAAGCGTCAGCCGGCCTGCAGCAGCCGATCCATCAGCCGCTCCGCAGCTTCCGGGATGACCGTGCCGGGCGGGAAGATTTCAGTGGCGCCTGCCTGCCGGACTGAGTCGTAATCCTGCGGCGGGATGACGCCGCCGGCGACGATCAGCATGTCGTCGCGGCCCAACTTCTTCAGTGCAAGCTTGAGTTCGGGAATGAGCGTCAAATGGCCTGCTGCCAGCGACGAGGCGCCGACGATGTGTACGTCATGCTCGACCGCCAGCCTGGCGATCTCGTCCGGAGTCTGGAACATCGGCCCGACGGTGACGTCGAAGCCTAGGTCGGCAAAGGCGGTGGCGATCACTTTCTGGCCGCGATCATGGCCGTCTTGCCCCATCTTGGCGACCAGAATGCGCGGCTTGCCGCCGGACTTTTCCTCGAACGCTACGATCTTGTCCTGCAGCCGGTCGACCACCGGATTGTCGCCGAGCGCGTTGCGATAGACCCCGGAGATCGTCTGCACCGAGGCGACATGGCGGCCGAAAACCTTTTCCAGCGCCAGCGAAATCTCGCCGACCGTGGCGTTGGCGCGTGCGGCCCGGATGGCGAATTCCAGCAGGTTTCCGTTACTCCCGGCAGCACGGGTAAGCGCATCGAGCGCGCTCTCGACGGCGGCGACGTCACGCGTGCCTTTCAGCCGCTGCAGCTTCGACATTTGCCGTGCCCTGACCTCGGCATTGTCGATCTTCAGCACGTCGACTTCGATGTCCGCGCCGGGACGGTGGGCATTGACACCGACCACGATCTGTTCGCCTGAATCGATGCGCGCCTGGGTACGCGCGGCAGCCTCTTCGATGCGCAGCTTCGGTAGGCCCTTTTCGATCGCCGCAGCCATGCCGCCGAGGCTCTCGACTTCCTCGATATGCGCAAGCGCACGCGCCGCCAGATCATGTGTCAGCCGTTCGACATAGGCGGAGCCGCCCCACGGGTCGATAATGCGCGTCGTGCCGGATTCCTTCTGCAGGATGAGCTGTGTGTTGCGGGCGATGCGGGCCGAATGGTCGGTCGGCAGCGCCATTGCCTCATCGAAGGAATTGGTGTGCAGCGACTGCGTATGCCCTTGAGTCGCCGCCATCGCCTCGATCATGGTGCGGATGATGTTGTTGTAGGGATCCTGCGCCGTCAGCGACCAGCCCGAAGTCTGGCAATGGGTGCGCAGCGACAGCGAGCGCTCGTCTTTCGGCGAAAAGTTCTTCAGCATCAGGCTGGCCCACAAAAGGCGCGCTGCTCTCAGCTTCGCGACTTCCATGAAGAAATTCATGCCGATCGCCCAGAAGAAGGAAAGGCGCGGCGCGAAACGGTCGATGTCGAGGCCGGCCGCGACGCCGGCGCGGGCATATTCGATACCGTCGGCAATCGTGTAGGCGAGCTCGAGGTCCGCCGTCGCACCTGCCTCCTGCATGTGGTAGCCGGAGATCGAAATCGAATTGAATTTCGGCATGTGCTTCGACGTGTAGGAAAAAATGTCCGACACGATCCGCATCGAAGGTTTTGGTGGATAGATGTAGGTGTTGCGCACCATGAACTCTTTCAGGATGTCGTTCTGAATGGTCCCGGTGAGATCCTTCTGCGCGACGCCCTGTTCCTCCGCCGCGACGATATAGAGCGCCATGATCGGCAGCACCGCGCCGTTCATCGTCATCGATACCGTCATCTCGTTAAGCGGGATGCCGTCGAACAACTGGCGCATGTCGAGAATGGAATCGATGGCGACGCCGGCCATGCCGACATCGCCGGCGACGCGCGTATGGTCGCTGTCGTAGCCGCGGTGCGTGGCGAGATCGAAGGCGACCGACAGGCCTTTCTGGCCGGCGGCAAGGTTGCGCCGGTAGAAGGCGTTGGACTCTTCGGCCGTCGAGAAGCCGGCATATTGCCGGATCGTCCAGGGTTGCTGGACATACATCGTCGGATAGGGGCCGCGCACGAAAGGCGGCAGGCCCGGATAGGTATCGAGGTGCGGCAAGCCCTTGAGATCGCCCTGGTTGTAGAGATGCTTGACGGCGATGCCTTCCGGCGTCATCCGCTGGCCTTTGACCTCGACCGGCACCCGCCGTGGCGGCGACCAGCCGATCTGGCTGAAATCCGGGATCATGGTACGGCTCCGATCGACTGATCGATGCGGATCGGAAATAGCGGCTCGCACACCGCAACGCCTTCGGTGAAGGCAGGCCGCCGCTCCGCCGCCAGCGTCTCGACCGGACGCTCGGTCTTCGACGGGTGCAGCGTCGTGCCGACGATCGCCCGTTCGCCCGCCTGGTAGGCTGCGTTGCGGCGGGCGGAAGCTGCCTGGACGCGCCTCTGGATGTGGCCTTGCTCAAGGCTGGTCAGCACGCCGCCTTCCGCCTCGATCTGCTGGAACTCCTGCCAGGCCGCCGCGCAGAGCTCCGCAGTCAGCGCTTCGACGGCGCCCGAACCGCAAACCGGATCGGCGACGTGATCGACGTGGCTTTCGCTGGCCATGATCAGTTGCGCGTTGCGGGCAACGCGGCGGGCAAAGCCCGCGGGCAGGCCGTGCGCGATCGTGTGCGGCAGGATGGCGATCGAATCCGCGCCGCCGGCGGCAGCCGCGAAAGCGGCGATGGTGGTGCGCAGGATGTTGGTTTCCGGGTCGGCCGCCGTAATCATCCGGAAGGAGGTTTCGGCATGGATGCTGGCGGTGGAGGGCGGTATCGAGCAGGCCTCCTGGACACGCGCCCACAGCCTGCGCAACGCCCTGACCTTGGCCGTCGACACGAACTGGTCCTGGTCGACGCTGAGCGCAAAACCGATATGCGGCGCCGCGTAGACGAGCGGCTGGCGCGCCTTCTCGAACAGCCTCAAATAGGAGACGGCCGAGGCGAGCATGGTGCCAAGCTCCTGCGCCTCGGTGGCGCCGGCATTGTGGAATACCCGCCCGTCGGCCTCCAGTAGCACGCCGGGCACCCCCATCGAAAAGAAATGCGCCAGCGACTGCGGCATCGAAGCCTGCAAAGCCTCGATCGACATGCGCAGCCTGCCGGTCCCGGCAAAGATCGCCGCCGGATCGATGCCGAAGGAGAGGTTGAGCTTTGCCGGGTCGGAGCGGCGCTTGGTCAAAAACGCCACCAGCCAGTCGGCCACGGCACGGCTCCAGGGATGGGCGTCGATGCGGATCTGGATGCGGTTGAGCGGCACGCCGTCGAGCACGCCCTCCAGCGCCTCCGCCGTTCTCGGCAAGCCATAGCCGAAGGCGTTCGGCGCACCCTCGAAGACAAGCGACAGTCCGGTGGCACCCTGCGCGACGTCTTCCAGCGCCTGCGCACTGGCGCGGCCTATGTCCGGATCGTCGATGCGCTGGCTGACGATCCACGGTAATCCCGGGTTGGCGCGCACGACAGGCTCCGCCGTGACCGAACGCTCGTAGAGCGGCTCGATGCGGATGGCGTCGTCCGTATGTGAGACGAGCTTTTCCTCGAAGGACCCGCCGGCCAGCGCCTTCTCCGCCAGCGCCAGCCATCGTTGCCGGTCGGCGTTCGGAAGTTCGGCATCCTGGGTCAAGGCACCGGCGCCCATCGGTTCTCCTCGTTCTAGCGGCCGCAGCGGCCGACTATGTCAGTCTACGGTCCCCGGCCCGATATCACAATGCAGCACACATGCCGTGCAACACGCCTTCCGTGATGCCGACCGTCAACCGATTGCCAAACATGGGCAGGTTCCGCAAGCTCCAAAAGCCATTTTCGACGGTGCCCATTGTCGCTGCGCAATGGCCTCACTATACCTGCGGCGGGGCTCCCTTTTCTTCAAGGGATCAGGGCATTCAATCCTAGGGGTTTGCGGAGACCGGACACATGGCCGACGATACCAGTATCTTCATAGGGGCCAGCCGCAAGCCGGACGACAGCTATCAGCGGCCCGAACAGCTTTTGCTGCAGTATGGCAATCGTCACGGCCTGGTCACCGGCGCGACCGGCACCGGCAAGACGGTGACCCTGCAGATTTTGGCCGAGGGTTTCTCCAATGCCGGCGTGCCGGTATTCTGCGCCGACATCAAGGGCGACCTGTCGGGTATCGCCATGATGGGCACAGCGCAGGATTTCCTGGTCAAGCGGGCCGAGCAGGTCAAGCTCGATCCTTACGAATTCCAGGAATTCCCGGTCATCTTCTGGGATCTGTTCGGCGAACAGGGCCACCCGATCCGCGCCACCATCTCGGAGATGGGGCCGCTGCTTCTGTCGCGGCTGATGAACCTCTCCGACGCGCAGGAAGGCATCATGAACATCGCCTTCCGCATCGCCGACGAGGAAGGCCTTCTGCTGCTCGATTTGAAGGACCTGCAGTCACTGCTGGCCAATATCGCCGACCGCGCCGAAGAGATCGGCGCCCGCTACGGCAATGTGACGAAACCTTCGGTCGGCGCGATCCAGCGCACGCTGCTGGTCCTGGAGCAGCAGGGAGCCGCGAATTTCTTCGGCGAGCCGGCATTGCGGATATCCGACATCATGCGCACCACGCGCGATGGACGCGGCGCCATCAGCGTGCTCGCCGCCGACAAGCTGATGATGAATCCGCGGCTCTATGCGACGTTCCTTCTGTGGCTGATGTCGGAGCTGTTCGAGGAACTGCCCGAGGTCGGCGATCCCGACAAGCCGAAGCTGGTCTTCTTCTTCGACGAGGCGCATCTTTTGTTCGACGACGCGCCGAAGGTGCTGATCGACCGCGTCGAGCAGGTGGTCCGGCTGATCCGCTCGAAGGGCGTCGGCGTTTATTTCGTCACGCAGAATCCGCTGGATATCCCTGAAACGGTGCTGGCCCAGCTCGGCAACCGGGTGCAGCACGCACTTCGTGCCTATACGCCGCGCGAACAGAAGGCCGTCAAGACGGCGGCCGAGACGTTCAGGCCCAATCCCGATTTCGACTGCGCAACCGTGATCACGCAGCTCGGCACGGGCGAGGCGCTGGTCTCGACGCTGGAAGCCGGGGGCGTGCCGTCCATGGTGCAGCGGACGCTGATCCGCCCGCCGTCATCGCGGCTTGGCCCGATCACGCCCGACGAGCGCCGCAAGCTGATCACCGAGAGCCCGGTTGCCGGACAATACGACCAGACCATCGACCGCGAATCGGCCTTCGAGATGCTGCAGAAGAAGGCCAAGGACGCCCAGGAGGCGCAGGCGCAGCAACAGGAAAGCGGCCGTTCGCGCTGGACCATTCCCGGCTTCGGCAATGACGACCCCCAGCCAGCCGGCGGCCGCCGCGCGCCGCGGCCCTCCAACCGTCAGACGGTGGCGGAGGCGGCGATCAAAGCAGTCGTGCGCTCGGTCGGCTCGTCGGTCGGACGGGCGATCGTCCGCGGGATTTTGGGGAGCCTGTCCAGAGGGCGGTGAGGGGGCATCGCACCGAAGGGCGGGCATCTGTGTTGGCAAATTCTGTCTTGGCATCAAGCGCCAGTAGCCAGATCTGGAGGACAGCGGACGGCGGCTATGCGGAAAGAGCGGCCGCTTGGCGGCGATGCGCCGAACGTCTTGATCGGGGCCCAAGCGGAATGGCGGCTCCGGGACCTCAGGATGACGATAGCGGACGTCTGTAAGCCAGCTTTAGTTTCTCAATCTGACCCGAAGCAGACTTTTGTGCGATCATTCGGAACGGTCGCAAGAAACTCGAAGTGGCATTCGCAACCGCGCAAACGGTCTCCTGGCCGCGAGGCGTTGGCAGGATGTTTGGCGGAGTAAGTTTTGCGCTCGCAACCAACGCAAATTGGGCGTATCGTGGCATATCGTCGATTGCTAATACATGAGCCGGCGACTGAGAGCGCAAGACTCCCGCATCGGACTGGGCGCGCTAGAATCCACAACTACTCGTCGCGCTCACGAGACCACCTACCTCTGCCGAAATCTCTTTTGCTCGGTTCCGGCCAGGATTGCCTTTTTGCAGTTCGGAAGAGAGGAGCGTTCCGATGCAGATCATGCAAACCCGCCGCCGATTCCTGGCCGGTGCTGCAATGGCAGGCGCTGCCGGTATCGTCGGACTTCCGAAGTCACTACACGCGGAACCGCCGCTGGAAACGACCACGGTTCGTCTGCCGCAGTGGGTTGGTGGTTCCTACTGCTGGGCAGGCGCTTACATCGCCGGGGAACTGATGCGCGCAGAGGGCTTCACCGACGTTCGCTACGTAGAAGGCGATAGGAGCGTCGACCAATCGGAGTGGATCGCACGTGGTGAGACGGATTTCTCTGTGAATTTTCCGCCGAATCAGATCGCGTCGATCGATGCCGGCGTGCCGATCAAGGTGCTAACCGGGTTGCACTCGGGATGCCTCGAACTGATCGCCAAGGAGAGCATCCGCAGCGTCGCGGATCTGCGGGGCAAGAGGGTGGGCGTGGATGGTTTCAATAACTCGCGACACGTGTGGCTGACTCTCATGTCCGCTTATGTCGGGCTCGATCCCGTGAACGATATCCAATGGGTCCTGACTGAAGACGCCACCCCGACGGAGCTCTTCGTCCAAGGAAAGATCGATGCATTCCTCGGCACGCCGCCCCAGCCGCAGGAGCTGCGCGCCAAGAAGATCGGCCACACGATACTCAACAATGCCGTCGACCGCCCATGGTCACAGTATTTCTGCTGCATGGTCTCCGCGACAACGGACTACGTGAACAGGTACCCAGTGGCGACCAAGCGGGTCTTGCGATCCATCCTCAAGGCGGCTGACCTCTGTGTGTCGAATCCGCAGAGGGTGGCCCGGCAGATGGTCGATCGAGATTTCGTCCCATCGTATGACTACGCGCTCCAAACGCTGAAGGATATCCGGTACGACCGGTGGCGGGAATTCGATCCTGAAGACTCCCTGCGGTTCTACACACTGCGCATGCAGGAGACGGGCATGATCAAATCGAGCCCGCAACAGACCATCGCCGACGGAACGGACTGGCGCTTCCTCGACGAGTTGAAGCGTGAGCTGAAAACCTGATCCCTTTTGTCTCAAGGGGAGACGTGGGCATGCAAATCATCCAGAACCGCCGCCGTTTCCTGGCCGGCCTTTCGGCAGCCGGCGCCGCCAGCCTAGTTGGGGTCCAGCAATCGCTTCCCTCAGAGCCACCGCCGGAAACGACTAGCGACCGCAGGCGAGCCGCTGCGGAGACACCGCCTGAGACGACGCGGATCCGGCTCATCCGGATTCCGAGCATCTGTCAGGCCCCCCAGTATGTAGCCGAAGAACTGCTGCGCAGCGAAGGGTTCACTGAGGTGCACTACCTCCAAAAAGAGGGGACCGCAGACATTGCGCCGGCCCTCGCCTCTGGTGAAGCCGACCTCAGTGCGCATTTCGCCGCCCCGCTCCTTCTCCGCCTGGAAGCGGGGGATCCCATCGTCATCCTGGCAGGACTCCACGTCGGCTGCTTTGAGCTGTTCGGCACCGATCGCATCCAGTCGATCCGCGACCTCAAGGGGAAGACCGTGGCCGTGCCAGCGCTAGATTCCAGCCGATACGTCTTTCTCGCCGCTATGACGGCTTATGTGGGCCTGGACCTCCATAAGCACATACACTTCGTCACGCATCCGGGACCCGAGTCCATCCGGCTCCTAAGTGAGGGGAAGATCGATGCCTACCTAGGCTTTCCCCCCGAACCGCAGGAGATGCGGGAGCGGCAGATCGGCCATGTGGTGATTAGCAGCACCGTGGACCGGCCCTGGTCCCAATACTTCTGCTGCATGCTGGCTGGGAACCGGGAGTTCGTCCGCACGTATCCGGTGGCTACCAAACGCGCCCTCCGCGCCATCTTGAAAGCGGCGGATTTCTGCGCCAGCGAGCCGGAGCAGTCCGCGCAGTACTTGGTGGAGCAGGGCTATACTAGGCGCTATGACCATGCCCTCCAGGTCATAAAGGGGCTCCCCTACGGTTGGCGTGAGTATAGCGCTGAGGACACCCTGCGCTTCTACGCCTTGCGCCTCCACGAGGTCGGGATGCTCAAGAGCACCCCCCAGAAGCTCTTGGCCCAAGGCACCGACTGGCGCTTCTTCAGCGAACTGAAGAAGGAGTTGAAGACGTAGGCAATCGCCAACACGCCGCGCGCCCTATCGAGGGAAGGAGAGGCTTATGCAGATCATCCAGAACCGCCGCCGTTTCCTAGCCGGCGCTGCGTCAGCCGGCGCCGCGGGCCTTATCGGCACCTCGACACAAGCCTGGGCTGAGCCGCTGCCGGAGACCACCTCGGTCCGCCTGCCCCGGTACATCGGCGGCGCCTATTGCTGGGCGGGCCTGTACCTCGCCGGAGAGATGCTGCGCGCCGAGGGGTTCACCGATGTCCGCTATGTGCAAGGTGACAAGAAGGTTGATCATTCGGCGTGGATCGCAAACGGCGAGACGGATTTCAGTGTGAACTACGTGCCGATTCATCTGGCGTCGATCGATGCAGGAGTGCCGATCAGGGTACTAAGCGGACTGCACTCCGGGTGCCTCGAACTGATCGCCAACGACAGCGTCAAAGGCATCTCGGACCTGCGGGGAAAGCGGGTTGGGGTCTTTACGCTTGATTCGCCGCAATACCTGTTGGTTTCTCTGATGGCCGCCTATGTTGGGCTCGATCCCGTCAACGACATCGAATGGGTTATCGAAGAGCACAATTTTGCGGAAGGCTTCGTCGAAGGAAAGTACGATGCAGTGCTCGGCCAACCGCCCCGCACACAGGAACTTCGCTCCAGGAAAGTAGGCCACACGATCCTCAACTCGACCACGGACCCGCCGTGGTCGCAGCACTTCTGCTGCATGATTTCCGCGACTGCGGATTATGTAGACAGATATCCGGCGGCGACAAAGCGCGTCCTGCGGTCCATACTCAAGGGCGCCGACCTCTGTGTCTCAGATCCCTTGTGGACTGCAGGGCAGCTGGTCGATCGAGGTTTCGTCCCCAGCTACGAACTCGCGCTGCAAACGCTTGGCGACGTCCGGTACGACAGATGGCGGGATTTCGATGCCGAAGCCTCGATGCGCTTCTACGCGCTGCGCATGTACGAAACGGGCATAATCAAGTCGAGCCCGCAAGAGATAATCGCCACCGGAACGGATTGGCGCTTTCTCGATCAACTAAAGCAGGAGCTGAAGACGTAGACCTATCGCCGACACGCGGTGTCTTTTTCAAGGGAAGGAGAAGCTCGTGCAGATTGTACAGAACCGTCGCCGTTTCCTCACAGGCTTGTCCGCGCTCGCAGGTGCGGGTCTTGCAAGGGGCCGCAACGCGGCCGCCGCCGAAGCGGCACCTGAAACCACGGTCGCCCGCTTTGCGGCGGCGCCGGGTATCTGCATCGCTCCGCAGTACGTCGCCGAGGATCTGATCCGCGCAGAGGGGTTCTCAGATTTCGGCTTCGTGGCCGCCGAGGCCGGTATCGCCCAGACCGAGATGCTGGCGCGCGGCGACATCGACTTCGGCATTGACTTTGCCACGGCCCTAATCATTCCGGTCGACACTGGCGCTCCGATCAAGGTGATCTCCGGAGTCCATGTCGGCTGCTACGAGTTGTTCGGACGCGAGAACATCAAGAGCATCGCGGATCTCAAGGGCCGCAAAGTCGGCGTCGGCGGCAATCTATCGTCGGATCCGCATATCTTCGTCAGTGCTATGGCGACCTATATCGGCCTCGATCCGCAACGCGACATCGAATGGATCGTCGGCGAGGCAAAGCCGGCGGAGCTCTTCGCCGAGGGCAAGGTCGACGCCTTCCTGGCTTTTCCGCCTGAGGCTCAGGACCTGCGCACCCGCAAAGTCGGCCACGTCATCCTCGACAGTTCCAAGGACCGGCCGTGGTCACAATATTACTGCTGCATGCTGGCGGTCAACGCCGCGTATGCCGAGAAGAATCCAGCTGCCACCAAGCGCGTCATCCGGGCCATCATCAAATCGGCCGACATCTGCGCGGCCGAACCGGAACGGGTGGCACGCCTGCTGGTGGATGGCGGACACACCGAACAATACGACTACGCCGTGCAGTCGCTCCGCGAGCTCCCATACTCTGATTGGCGCGACTTCGATCCCGAGGACACGATGAGGTTCTTCTCGCTGCGGCTGCATGAAGCCGGCATTGTTAAGTCGAGCCCAAACGAGATCATCGCGAACGGCACGGATTGGCGCCTTTTCAACGAGGTCAAGCGCGAGATGAAAACGTGAGCGAGTGGCCGGCGCGCATCTTGCTGCTGGCGCTGATGGCCGGGCCGGCACACGCGCACGACGCGCCGCACGACGAGCGCCTGCCGACGATCGGACAGGCGCCGGACTTTACCTTGGTATCGCAGGACAGTGTGCGTGTGTCGCTGCACGACTTTCGCGGCAAGGTGGTCGCCGTCTCATTCATCTATACGCACTGTACCGACGTCTGCCCCATGCTGACCGCCCATATGGCCAGCGTGCAGGAAAAGTTGGGTAGTGCATTCGGACCGAAAATCGCCTTCGTTTCGATCACCGTCGACCCGGAGCGCGACACGCCCGATGTTTTGAAGGAATATGCGCAGAATTTTGGCGCCGATCTGAAGGGCTGGTCGTTTCTTACCGGTGATCCGGCGATTGTCCATGAGGTTGGACGGAAATACGGGGTCATCGCGAAGAAGGCGGCGAACGGAGATGTCGACCATACCTTGTTGACGTCGCTCGTGGACCCCGGTGGCATCTTGCGAGTACAGTATCTTGGTGTCCGGTTCGACCTGGAGGAGTTCCGGGATGACCTTCTCAGCCTCTTGGACGAATCCAAATAGCATAACGAACCGGCTCGTTGGCTGGGTTGCCCGGCTGCCGGCGCGCGTCCAGACCAAGCTCTTGATCGCGTTCCTGTCGATTGTCGGCCTGCTGATCGTGCTCGGGGCCGTCGGGTTGCAGGTGCTGAGTGGGGTCAATGATCAAACAAACGAGCTGATCAAGTTGCAGCGCCGGATAGCAGCCTATCGCCAGGTCCAGCACGATACGACCACCCAGCTCTACGGCATCTCCACCGCCCTTTTGCTTCAGGACGACCGGATGCTGGATGCGGCGCTGCGCCAGCTCAACCAGTTCGGCTACGACCTCGACCGCATGGAGTTCGTCGCCAAAGCCGAGGTGGAAGTGCTTGGCCAGGTCAGGGAAGAGTACGAACGGCTGACGGCCGGGGTGACGCACGTGGCAGAGCTCGTCCGCGCCGGCCGCACTGAGGAGGCGCGCAAGGTTCAGCTTGATGAAATCATACCGTCGGCTGATAGCCTCGAGCGGCTGACAAACCAGCTGGTCAACATGGCCGAGGCCGACATGGTAGTGGCCATCGAAACGACCGAGGGTGCGTACGGCACGTCCAGACTGATCGTGGTCTCGTTTGCTGTGGGCAGTATCCTGCTGGCGTTGGGGCTCGGCTACATCATCTCCTGGTCGTTGATCGAACCGGTCAAGAAGATCGAGACGCGTCTCAGCCAGATAGCGGCCGGCGACTTCGCCCAACAGGTTGCCGTCGCCAATCGCGACGAACTTGGAGTACTCGCCGCTAATGTCAACCAGACCTCCGACCAGCTGGGGCGCCTGTATCAGGAGATTGAGACGCGCACCCAGCAGCTCGACGAAGCCCTTCAGCAGCAGACAGCCACCGCAGACGTTCTGAAGGTCATCAGCCGCTCTACCTTCGATCTGCAGGTCGTGCTCGATACGTTGGTGGAATCGGCTGTCAGGCTCTGCCGTGCCGACAAGGGTGGTATCGTGCAGTTGCTGGATGGCGTATTCCGCTATGTGTCGACGCATGGCTACCCGCCCAGTTTCCGTGCTTATGTCGACGCCAATCCACTTCCCGCGCTCGCCGCAGGCCGAGGCTCCGCCGTAGGGCGCGTAATCGAAGAACGGCGGATCGTGCAAATCGAAGACGTGACCGCTGATCCGGACTACCGCGTTGCCTTGATCGCTGAGGCAGGCGGATTCCGCACCGTCCTCGCTGCCCCGCTGTCGCGGGAAGGTGATCTCGTTGGCGTATTCGTCATGACGAGGGTTGAGCCGCAACCTTTCGATCCCAAGGAGATCGCGCTCGTCGAGACATTTGCCGACCAGGCGGTGATCGCCATCGAGAATGCGCGGCTCTTCGAGGCGGTGCAGTCACGGACGCGCGAGCTTGCCGCGTCTGTTGGTGAGCTCGAGGCGCTTGGTGAGGTGAGCAAGGCGGTCAATTCGACGCTGGATCTCGATACGGTGCTGAAAACGATCGTCGCCAAAGCGGTCCAGTTGTCGGAGACGGATGCTGGCACCATCTACGTGTTCAGCAGCACGCGGCAGCAATTCCGTCCGCGCGCAAACTTCGGTATGAGCGATGAGCTTATAGCCGCAGTCTCACACCAGACGATCGGGCTGGCCGACATGGGGATCGGCGACGCACCCGAGCGCTGCATGCCGGTGCAGTTTGCCGACCTCAGCGAGGAGGCCTCATCCTTCCTTGTAAGAAAGACGATCGTCGAAGCCGGATATCGCGGTATCCTGATCGTTCCGCTGCTGAGGCCCAACAAGATCGTCGGTGCACTGGTCGTCAGGCGCTACAAGCCAGGTGCCTTCCATGAGCAAGTTGTCCACCTGCTGGAGACCTTCGCAGCCCAATCGGTGCTCGCGATCCAGAATGCCAAGCTGTTCCGTGAGATCGAGGAGAAAAGCCGGGAGCTGGAGGCAGCTAGCCGCCACAAGTCCCAGTTCCTCGCGAATATGAGCCACGAACTCAGGACACCGCTCAATTCGGTCTTGGGTTTCACAGAGCTGCTGGTCGACGGCATCTACGGCGAACTCCCGGACAAGGCAAAGACGACCGTCGCGCGCGTGCAGGCAAACGGTCGTCACCTCCTCGGGCTCATCAACGACGTACTCGACCTTTCCAAGATCGAAGCCGGCCAGCTCACGCTGGCGATCGAGGACTACTCCGTCGCGCAGATTGTTCGATCGACCGTTACGGCTGTAGAGCCGCTGGCACGGGCGAAGGGTCTTGAGCTTTCAACGACTGTTGCCGAGAACCTTCCAATCGGCCGCGGGGACGAACGCCGTTTGACGCAGGTCCTGCTCAATCTTGCAGGCAACGCCGTCAAGTTCACCGAAACGGGTGCGGTCGATATTCTTGCCGATGCGGTCGACGGGCACTTCGAGATGACCGTCCGAGACACCGGTCCCGGCATCGCGTCCAAGGACCAGGCTCTCATCTTCGAAGAATTCCAGCAGGTCGACAACAGCAGTACCAGGCAGAAGGGCGGTACGGGTCTTGGCCTGGCGATCTCGAAGCGCATCGTCGAAATGCATGGCGGAACCATAGACGTCGAGTCCGTGATCGGGTCAGGGTCGACATTCCGTCTGAAGGTACCAATCCGGGTGAATGAAGACGTGAGGGCCGCATGAGCAAACGAATCCTGATGGTGGAAGACACCGAGGACAACCGCCAGATCATCCGCGATCTCATTGCCACCACCGGATACGAACTGATCGAGGCGGCGGACGGCGCCGCCGGCATCGCTGCAGCCGGAGCGCACAAGCCAGACCTGATACTTATGGACATTCAGCTCCCGGTGATTGACGGGTACGAAGCGGCTCGCCGCATCAAGGCCGACCCGGCGCTCCGGCACATTCCGATTATCGCCGTCACCTCCTACGCGTTGTCGGGCGACGAGGCGAAAGCCCTTGCTGCTGGGTGCGATGGTTACATTGCCAAGCCATTCAGTCCGCGCCAGCTGCTTTCCGAGATTCGCGGGTTCCTTTCTTGAGGGAGGCAGCGCCGTGCACGATCCGGCTCGCATTCTCGCGGTCGACGATACTCCGGAAAACCTCGAGATCCTGCGCATGCGCCTCGAGGCGAATGGCTACGAAGTTGCAACCGCCGCCGATGGTGAAGAGGGGCTTGCGAAAGCCCGCGAACTCACGCCGGATCTGATCCTGCTCGACATCATGATGCCGAAGCTCGACGGCATCAGTGTGGTACGCGTGCTCAAGCACGATCAATCGCTGCGATCGATCCCCGTTATTCTGGTCACCGCGAAAGCCGACACGCGCGACGTGGTCGAGGGGCTGGACGCCGGTGGCGACGACTATCTGACTAAGCCCTTCGAGCACAGGGCGCTGTTAGCGCGGGTGCGCTCCATGCTGCGCCAGAAGGCGCTTCACGACACTGTCGCGAGCCAAGCCAAACGCCTTGAGGACCAAGCCGCGCAACTTTCCGACTGGAATCGCTCGCTCGAGCAAACCGTGGCTGAGCAGGTGACGGAGCTCGAGCGAATGGCGCGGCTTAGGCGGTTCCTGCCCGAACAGGTCGCCGACCTCATCGTTGCGGCGGGCAATGGAGATGCGCTCTTGCAGAGCCACCGTCGCGAGGTGACCGTTGTCTTTTGCGATTTGCGCGGCTTTACAGCCTTCGCGGAGACCGCCGAACCCGAAGAAGTCATGACAGTTCTTGCCGAGTATCATTCCTGTCTTGGTGAACAAATTGTCCGCCACGAGGGGACTCTGGAGCGGTTCGTGGGCGACGGTATCGTCGTGGTTTTCAACGATCCACTGCCATGCGCCGACCACAGCGAGAGAGCCGTCTCAATGGCTGCTGCGATGCGCGACGCGATTGACGGGCACTCAGAGCGATGGCGCAAGCGGGACTATTTGCTTGGCTTTGGGATCGGCATTGCCAGGGGCCACGCAACCATCGGGCGCATCGGTTTTGATCGGCGCTCGGACTATGCCGTCATTGGCACCGTGTCGAACCATGCCGCCCGATTGTGCGAGGCCGCCAAGTCCCGCCAGATTCTCGTTAGCCAACGGGTCCGCGGCGCTGTCGAGTCGCTGGTCGAATCCGTTCTTGTTGGCGATCTGACGCTGAAGGGTTTTCGCCGACCAATGCCTGCCTATGAAATCGTGCGGTGGTTCGGTCGGCCAGGCTAGCTTTAGACGCACTCCGGTCTCTTTCGGACGATACGACCCGTCGAACCGTCGGCACAAAGCATCCCAGCCACGACCGATCCCGAAACCGCCCGCAACGGGGAGAAAGTGTGCGTTCTGCCAGTAGCAACCCGATGGCAGCCTATGTGATGGGTTTCGGATGCCGGCCATCCACGTGTTGGCCTGGGGCCGGGGCCGGCGACCGAAACCCATCACATAGGCTGCCCGCGCCCTCTGCAATAGCAATGTCCGCTTTTGGTGAATGGACGGGCGTGGGAATGACTGTCATCGGGCGCAAAGCGGTCATCCGAACGCTCGGCCTGCCGAAGACGGATTTGGGTCAGGGAACTAACCCGCTCGCGCGGGAGGGCGCGGGTTTCGAGGCTGACGCTTCGTCGGCAGCGCCGGTGAGGCTGTATTTGATCAGAGGTGACAGGCGGCCATCCGC